>DASZFE010000133.1:0-5668 GCA_035940155.1 Solirubrobacteraceae bacterium
CCGGGGGTGGCTCCCGGAGACGACGTCGAGCAGGAGCGCGGCGTCGGCGACGGTGCGCGTGAGGGGTCCGAGGCAGGTGAGCCCGTTGAAGGCATCGGGGTCCGGCCAGGTCGAGATCCGCCCGCGCTGGGGCTTGATCCCGACGAGCCCGCTCCAGGCCGCGGGGATCCGCACGGACCCCGCGCCATCGGAGCCGAGGGCCGCGGGGACGAGCCCGGCGGCGACCGCGGCGGCGGCGCCTCCGGAGGAGCCCCCGGGGGTGTGATCGGCGTTCCAGGGGTTGCGGGTGACGCCGAAGGCGGGGCCCTCGGTGAAGGGCCACTGGCCGAGCTCGGGGGTGTTGGTCTTGCCGACGATCACGGCGCCCGCGTCCTTCAGGCGGCGCACGGCCTCGCAATCCTCGTCCTTGATCTGGAATCCGCCCGCGCAGCCGAAGCGGCTCTCCTCGCCCGCGATGTCGATATCGTCCTTGATCGCGACCGGGACGCCGAGCAGCGGCAGCCGCTCCCCGCCGGCCAGCCGCCGATCGGCCTCCGCGGCCTCCGCGCGTGCGCGCTCTTCACGTACGCACCGGAACGCCCCGAGAGTCCCGTCCACCGCGGCGGTCCGCCGCAGGGAGAGCTCGAGGAGCTCCACCGAGGAGACCTCCCCCGCGGCGAGCATCCGCGCCTGCTCGCCGAGTCCCGCGAACGCGAGACGCTCGTCCTCGGCCGGTGGGATCGGGTTCGAGGTGGAGTCCATCTCACTCAGAAAGATGACAGATGCTCGCTCGCCAGTGGACGGAACGACACGAGATCTGGGCTTGCGATTCGCATTGTCTGCACAGATGACCGGTATTTGGGGTCCTCGGTAATGGCCTCCGCGAACGCTGCCGATCGCGGAGGCATGGGAGGGCCACAGGGTATCTTCGCCGAGCTCGACCGTGAGCGGCTGCTGGACATGGACCGGCGTCTGAAGCACGTGCGCCGCCAGGCCTTTGCGGTGCTCCTCGCCGCGCTGCTCCTCTGCTCGCCGTGGATTGGGCTCTGGACGATCGCCCCGCTCGCCCTCGCGGCGCTCCTGTTCTGGCTCGCCGACCGGGAGTCCGTGCGGGCGGAGCGTCCGGAGTACGTGATCTTCGGCGCGTGGGTCGGCTCGGAGGTGATCATCGCGATCAGCGTCGCCCTCACCGGAGGCGCGCAGGCGCCGACGATGGCCTGGTTGGCGATCCCGATCGTGACCCTTCCCGCGCGCTTCTCAGGCCGGGTGGTGGCGGTTGGAGTGCTCGTCGCGCTCGCGCTCCTCCTCGCGGTCGGCTTCGGCGTCGACGCCGAGGCGGTCACGAGCAATCCGCCGACTCTGATCGCGCCCGCCGCGGTGATCGTTGCAGTCGCGATGCTCTCGATGGCGCTGATGCAGTCGGACATAGAGCACCGCGACGAGTGCGTCATCGACGAGCTGACCGGGATGCTCAACCGCAAGGCCCTCACGAGCCGCGTCGAAGAACTCACCCAGCAGTCCGAGGTCAGCGGGGCGCCGATCGGGATCGTCATCGGAGATCTCGATCACTTCAAGTCGATCAACGACACCGCCGGCCACGCCATCGGAGACGCCGTCCTGAGGGATGTCGCCCACCGGCTCCGCGGGCAGCTGCGCGCCTTCGATCTCGCCTACCGGCTGGGCGGGGAGGAGTTCGTCGTGCTCTTCCCGGGGGCCGACCTGCTGGAATCCCGGGCACTCGCCGAGGGACTGCGGGTGGCGGTGGCCGATGAGAGCGTCGGGGACGGGCGATGCGTGACGATGAGCTTCGGCGTCAGCGCGTCCGCCCGTGGTGAGATCTTTCGTTACCGCGACGTCTTCGCGGCCGCCGACGCCGCGCTCTACGAGGCCAAGCGCACCGGACGCGATCGCGTCTGCACAGCTCCGGCCCGTTCCGGCGAGCATGTGCAGCTGCCGACAGATCTGCGCTTGAGCGCCTGAATCTCATCCGCGCCGTTCACGGTTCGGGGTCGTCCGACGGGTCTTCGTCGTACCCTGATCCCATGCGCTGGTTCGTCGATGGGATGAACGTGATCGGCACCCGTCCGGACGGATGGTGGGGAGACCGCCATGCGGCGATGGTCCGCCTGGTCGACCTGCTGGAGCGCTGGGCGGCGATGAACGGCGAGGACGTGACGGTCGTCTTCGAGCAACCGCCCCGGCCGCGGATCTCCTCGACGGTGATCGAGGTCGCGCACGCCCCGCGCGCGCGTCAAGACGCGGCGGACGATGAGATCGTGCGTCGCGTGACCGCGGACTCCCAGCCCGCGACGATCCGGGTCGTCACCTCGGACAACTGGCTCGCGGACCGCGTTCACGCGGTCGGCGCGACGGTCGAGTCCTCGGAGTCCTTCCGCACGCAGCTGGACTCGGTCTGAGCGCCCCTCCGAGGCGGGGTCGACTCACGTCTAACCCGCTTCTTCGTTCGCCCGGAGCGCGCGCAGGTAGGCGTCGCGCAGTTCGAGCAGGACCGGATCCTGCGCGATGACGGATTCGGGCGCGACGGCCTCGGGGTTCAGGAAGACGGCGGCGCGGAGCTCTCCGAGGGCGTCGTGGGGGTCGCCGGCGAGGAGATCGTATTCGCCGAGGGTCTGCCAGGTGCGGGGGTTGGAGGGCTGGAGGCGGACGGCCCGTTGGAGGGTCTCGCGCGCGAGGGCGCTCTGGCCGGTGTCCTGCTGGATGGCCGCGAGGGCGAAGAGGGCCTGCGCGGAGAGCGGGTCGCGTCGGACCGCGAGCCCGGCCGCGTCGAGCGCCGCGCGGGGGTCACGCGCGAGCACGGCCAGGGCTTCGTCGGATGCCTCCACGGAGCGCTGGGGATGCCACTCAGACCAGGCGGCCAGGAGCGAGGCGAGGAGGACCGCGAGCGCGGTCGCGACGCGCGCCGTCCCGGGCTCGGGCAGACCCGGCAGTCGGGCCCGACTCGGCGTGCGTGTCTGAGCTGCGCCCGCGGATCCCCCCGGGCGCAGGACGAGCGTGTCCTCCGGCGAGGGGTCCCCGCCGGGGGCGCCGGCGAGCATCTCGGGCAGGGGCCCGCGGCCGGCGAGCCAGCCGGCGCAGAGGAGCGCGACGGCGGCGTCCCCGGGGACGTACCAGGTCCAGTCGATCGTGGAGTGCGCGCCGAAGACGACGACGAGGCAGAGCATGCTCAGCAGCCCGATCCGCTCGGGCGAGTAGGGCACGCGCGCGCGACGCCGGCGGAGCCGCCGGCCCCGGCGCTCCCAGAGGCGGTTGAAGGGACGCGTGGAGCGCCCCGCGGCGATCAGCCAGGAGACGAGGAGGGCGAGCACGAGTGCGAGGCCGAGGAGGCCGAGGTCCGAGAGGGTCTGCACGAGGAAGCCGTGGGCCTGCTCGACGTCGAGGGTCTCCGTGCGGTAGCGCTTGCGCGCGACCCCGTAGGTGCCCGCGCCTGCGCCGAGGAGGGGGTGGTCGTCGAAGATCTGGAGGGCCTCCTTCCAGTAGCGCGCGCGGACGGACCCGATCGCCGTGAGGCGCCCGGGGGTGTTCGGGGGGACCGCGGCGTTCGGGTCCGTCAGGGCGCTCACCGCGTGCGAGACGCTCCCGGTGAGTCCGCGTCGGCTGTGCGCGAGGAGGCCCGCGAGCACAAGGAGGGCGATCACGGGGATGCACAGGAGGGCCGCGCCCAGACGCCGGCGGGTGGCGCGCGAGGGCGCGTGGCGGCCGGTCGCGAAACCGATCGTGAGGCCGAGGAGGAGCAGGAGGAGGACCATCGCGAGGATCAGCGCACCGAGCTCGTGCCCGGCGCTTGTGCGCGCCGCGAGCGCGACCCCGTCGCTGCTGAGGGCCGGTTTGGAGAAGTCCCACGCGACCACGATCGCCGCGCCCGCGCCGCTCACGAGCAGGAGGGTCGCCCCGCGCAGGCGGAGCGGGACGACGCAGAGCCACAGGGCGACGCCGAGGATGAGCGCGACGAGCGCGCCGCGGGAGTAGGCGAGCATGAGCGTCACGAGCATCAGCCCCATCGCGGGGTAGGAGAGCGCGCTCAGGACCGCGTGCCCGGCTCGGCGCGCGCCGAGCCACAGGCAGCCGATGACCCCCATCGCGGCCGTGAGGCCGATCGCGTTCCAGTAGTCGTAGGGCGCGTGCAGGCGCGCGTAGATGTCCCGGGCGTCGAGCCGATCCGGGAAGACCCGCGTGAGGAGCGCGTAGACGCAGACGACGAGCGCCGCGAGGACCACTCCGCCGAGGACGCCCGCCCAGAGCGAGGGGGCCGCGCGCGCGAGGACGAGCGCGAGGGCGAAGAGGGCGCTGTAGGCGAACATACGATCCGCGTCCTGCCAGCTCGCGTCGGGCTGTACGGACCAGACGAGCGAGATCGCCGTGAGCGCGCTCAGCGCGAGCAGGAGGCCCAGCGGCCGGCGCCCGTGGAGCGGGCGCCCCGCGGGCGTGAGCAGGATCGCGCCCGCGATCAGGACCCCCGAGCCGATCGTCAGGGCGATCTCGAGCGCGGTCATCGGGCCGAGGCTCAGGCCGCCCTTCGCGAGGAGGGCGATCGCGCAGAGGACTCCCGCCACCGGGAGCGCAGCGAGGCGCTCAGCTCGAGCGGCGCGCACGGGCACGGTTGAGGATCGCCCGCCCCGGGATCGAGAGGGCGCAGACGAGCAGGAGGATCAGCAGCGCGAGCAGGGGCGTCGGGAGCGTGCTCACGGCGGAGGCGACGTTCACGTGCACGACCCCCGGCTCGACGATCCCCGCCCCGACCCGCACGGGTGTGCCGCGGGCGCGGTGGGCGTCCGTTTCGAGCGCGTGCTGTTCGAGCGGCGTCGGCGGGGCGACCGCGCCCGCGGGACCTCCGCCCGCGCCCCCGGGGACTCCGACGCTGCCGACGCCGCTCCCGAGGCCGTGCGCGGCGGCGAGGCGGGCCTTCTGGATGAGTTCCGCGCAGTCGGAGTACTCGCTCGTTTCCGCGCTCATCTCGTGGAGGGCCTTCGTGTAGGCCTGCTGGCTGAACCCGCTCAGGGATTCCGCGTGCGTGCAGCGTTCGATGATCGTCGTGCCCACGTCCGCGCGTGCCCCCGCGGGCGCGAGGAGCCAGAGGAGCGTGAGGAGGGGCGCGATCCCTGCGCGGCCCGCACGAGGGGCGCGCGGTCGGGTGGCGGAGGCAGTCCCTGTCATGGCCGGTCCGAGACGCTACCAGCGCCCTCGGTGGGGAGGGCCCGTCCCGGGCGCGCCCGGGAGAGGCCGAGACTCGCGAGGGCCTCGGAGAAGCCTCGCGCCCAGGCCTCCTGCGTGTGGGCCGCGACGTCGCGCGCGCCGGCCTCGCCGAGGCGGGAGCGCAGCCCCGCGTCGCGCGCGAGCCGCCGCATCGCGTCCGCGAGTGCGCGCGGGTCGCCCGCGGGGACGATCAGCCCGTTGTGCCCCTCGCGCACGAGCCCCCCGGCGGCGGCTCCGACGGCGTCGCTGACGATGACTGGGAGGTGGCGGTTCATGGCCTCGTTGACCACCAACCCCCAGGGCTCCCGAAAGGTCCGCGTGCGGATCGAGGGAACGACGAGTACGTCGCTCGCTGCGTAGATCGCGCGCAGCTCCACCGGCCCCACGGGTCCGGCGCAAACCACGCCCTCAGCAGCCGCACGAACGCCCTCGACCCCGACCAGCAGCAGCGCCGCCCGCGGCGCGAGCTGCCCGTTCG
>DASZFE010000134.1:0-13608 GCA_035940155.1 Solirubrobacteraceae bacterium
GGCCGAGTGGTCCGGATCGGACGACACGCGCGGGGGCATCCCCGGACGTTAGCCGAACGCCCCGCAGGTCCGCGTGCGTGGAGAAAAACCGCTCCACAGAGCCAAGGTCCACCGGGCATATCGCATTCGCGAATACGCCACGCAGGAGACCCTTGATACAGACGTTGCCCCCCGAGAACGACCCTCAAGCAAGCCCCTCGCATGGCCGAAGCATTTGACATGAGCGGCGGATCTTGGCTTTGTCCCACCGAGCTCGACCGGAGTCGCGTCGTCGACGCCAGCGACCGCGTCCGCACGATCCGCCGCGTCGGCATCGGCGCGATCGGCGTCTCGCTCGTGCTCTCCGCCCCCTGGATCGGCTGGTGGACCCTCATCCTCCTCGCCGTCTCCGCGGTGAACTTCATGCACGTCGAGCGCCGCATGCACACCAGCCCTCACCCGGAGCGCGTCAGCGCCGTGGCGATCGTCCTCACCCTCCTGCTCATCGCCGCCGGGGTCGCGTTGAGCGGCGGCGTCAAGAGCCCCGCGTTGCCGTGGATGGTCCTCCCCGCCGCGATGACCGCCGCGCGCTTCCGCCCGCAGGTCGTCGCCGCGTGCATCGCGCTCACGGTCACCCTGATCCTCGCCGTCACCTTCGGCGTCCACCCCGTGGCGACCGCGCACAACCCCTTGGCGCTCTTCTCCACCCTCGCCCTCTTGGGGGTCGTGGTCTCGATCGTCCTCGCCCTCCAGGCCGCCGAGCTTCATCACCGCGACGAGGCCATCCTCGACCCGCTCACCGGCCTGCTCAACCGCCACGCCCTCCTCCCGCGCTTCATCGAGATCTCCCACCAGGCCCGCCTGAGCCGTCAGCCGGTCTGCATGCTCCTCGGCGACATCGACAACTTCAAGGTCATCAACGACGAGCACGGCCACGACTGCGGCGACGCGGTCCTGCGCGACGTCGCCTACGAGCTGCGCAAGCGCCTGCGCTCCTTCGAGCTCGTCTACCGCCTCGGCGGCGAGGAGTTCCTGATCCTCCTCCCCGGCGTCGGCACCAAGGGCGGCCAGGAGATCGCCGAGCGCCTCCGCGAGGGCGTCGAGCAGGCGCGCCCCACGGGCATCAACGTCACGATCTCCCTCGGGCTCAGCGCCTCGGGCAGCGAGGACGTCGAGTACGACTCGATGTTCAAGGCCGCCGACGCCGCCCTCTATGAGGCCAAGCACCAGGGACGCAACCGCTTAGCCACCGCCCCCGGCCCCGAGGTCGAGGCCCTCACGCCCCTCCTCGCCGACGACCCCCTGGACCCCTCCCTCGTCGGCTGAGCCCCCTCACCAGCGCCGCGCCCTGCGGAAGAGCTCCTCGACGTAGCCCGCGACGGAGACCGGGGACATGAGCAGCTGGTAGCCCAGCAGGTACGTCACGAAGCCCACGACGTTCTGGCGCACCCGCAGGCCCGCGTGCGTGAAGGAGGAGCGCTGGCGGCGGTACATGATTCCCGAGATCAGCACGTTCAGCGGGAGCACCGCGAGCGTCGTCGGCCCGACGATCGCGTAGTTCCCGAAGATCGCAAGGACGATCCCGGGGATGAAGGCCAGCGTGAACGTCACGTCGAGATAGGGGAAGAGCACGTCGACCGCGACCGAGTGCACGTAGGGAAGACGCTGGCCCAGGAGCGCCCGCCCGTAGGTCCGCAGGCCCTCGATCATCCCTCGCGCCCAGCGCCGGCGCTGGCGCGCGAGCGTCCGCAGCGTCACGGGGGCCTCCGTGAAGGCGACCGCGCTGGGCTCGTAGCTCGTGCGCCCCCCGCGGTCCAGGAGGGCCCAGGTCATCACGATGTCCTCCCCGATGCAGTCCGGCCACCCCCCCGCGGCGCGCAGGGCCTCGGTGTCGTAGACGCTGAAGGCCCCCTGCGCGACGAGCGTTGCCTGCAGGAGCGCCTGTTGGCGCTTGATCGAGCCGATCCCGAGGAAGTAGTCCCAGGTCTGCGCCGCCGTGATCAGGCTCTCGCGGGAGTTGCGCACCATCACGCTCCCCGCGACGGCGACGGTGTCGTTCGGCGATAGGAGCATCCGCGAGACGATCCGCCGCAGCGCGTCGGGCATCAGGAGCGTGTCCGCGTCGATCGTCGCCACCAGCGGCGTCTCCGTCGCGCGCAGGCCCGCGTTCAGGGCTTCCGCCTTGCCCCCGTGGGGCACCTCCATCACGCGCACCCGCCCGTCCAGGTGCGCGAAGCTCGTGGCGATGCTCACCGTTTCGTCACTCGAGCCGTCGTCGATCACGAAGAGGTGCAGCGGCGCCGGGTACTCCTGCGCGAGCGCGTACGCGATCGCCGGCGCGATGTCGCACTCCTCGTTGTACGCGGCCACCAGGAGTGTCAGCCCGGGGTAGTCGAAGTCGAAGTCGATCGGCGCGGGGTGGTCTAGCAGCAGCGAGCTCACGAGCTGGATGTTCAGGTAGCCCGGGATCAGCGCGATCCCCGTGATCAGCAGGAGCGCCCCCGGGAGCGTGATCGCCCCGGCGAGGTCTCTGATCCAGGGCCACGCGATCCACGCCGAGAGGCCCATCCACATCAGGCCGCACCCGACGCTCACCCAGAAGCGCGTGGTGACCCGCAGGTAGGGCATCCACCGCGGCGGGGGGTTGCGCCGGGGCATGTCTCGGTTGCGGGCCGCCGCGAGCGTGTCCGGCGCCTCGGGAGCCCCGTGGGGCCCGCCCAGGGCCTCCCTGCCCCTGCGGCCCGTCCGCTTCCCCCCGACCCTCCCGTCCTCGTGGGAGGGACGCCTGGGGACCTTGGGCGGGCCCACCCGCTCGGGCGCCGTCGGGCTCGGATCCACCGATCCGACGCGCGCGGCCGGGGCGCCGGATCGGAGCTCCACGAGGGCCGTGGGGGCCGTCTGAGCGAGTGCCGCCCCACTCTCCCTCGGCCGCCCCACCACCTCTTGATCAGCGTGCTCGTCAACTCCCTCGGGCGCCCCGAGCTCCCCGGGTCTGACGAGCCGCTCGGGCGCGCCCGGGCGCTCCGGCCCGTCCATTTCCTCAAGGCGCCGCAGGATGCTCCGCGCGCTCTCCTCCCCGGGGCGGACCGTCGCCGAGGAGATCCGTGGCCAGACGTCGATCTCCGCGTGGACGTCCAGGAGCGCCGCCGTCGCCGCCTTCATGATCACCTCCTCGGAGATCCGGCCGATCCGCGCGAGCACCCCGTAGCGCCCCCGTCCGAGCGCGTAGACGCCCCCCGCGCGTCCCACCGCGTGGTCGAGTCTGCGCCCGAGCCGGCGCAGCAGCTCGTTCGTCGCCCCGATTCCCTCTTGGAGATCGTGCGCGTAGAGCTCCGGAAGCTCGAACGTCGCCAGCAGGTGCGTCCCCGCCGCGGCTCCCTCTCGGGAGAGGATCCTCAAGTCCCGCATCAGCGCCACCCGCGAGCCCAGCCCCGTCACCGGGTCCGCGAGCCTCCGCACACGCCTCGCCGCCCGCTGCCGCGCGCGCGCGAGCCCGCGCGCCATCGCCAGCGCGATCAGCAGCGCCCCGAGCGCCCCGCCCACCAGCGCGAGCCTCGTCAGGAGCAGCTCCGCGGGCAGGGTCACATCTCCCCGAATGGGCATACGATCCCTATCGGCTCAGAGCCCCCTCCTTCCCAAGCCCGGTCCCGATCGTGCGCCGCCTGCGGTCCCGACTCGTACGGCCCGCCCGGTCTCGATCCGCGGCCCGCGCGGCCCCTTCGGTACGACGTCCGTGCCCGCTAAGGTGCCACGATGCCAAGGGCACTCGGGCTCGGCCTCCTCGCGCTCCTCCTCGCCCTCCCCGGGTGCGGCTCCGCCGGCTCCTCCGCGGCCACCGCCGACCTCCCGACCGGCTGTACCCACCACCTCGTCTTCGCCCGTGAAGGCCCCGCTGCCGGGGGGAGGATCGCGCTCAGCTTCGACGACACCCCGAGCCCCTACACAGAAGGGATCTACCAGACCCTCCTGCGCCACCACGACCGCGCGACCTTCTTCGTCATCGGCAACCGAATCCCGGGCCACGAGGCGCTCCTGCGCGCGATGCTCGCGAGCGGGATGGAGCTCGCCAACCACTCCTACACCCACCCCCGCGACCTCGCCACCCAGGGCGAAGGCGCCTCGCTCGAGCTCCAGGCCGACAACGCCGCGGTCGAGCAGGCCGCGGGCTTTCGCCCCTGTCTCTTCCGCCCCCCCTACGGGGTCCTCACGCCCGAACTCGTCCAGCGCGCGAAGCTCGCCGGGCTGACCACCGCGAAGTGGACCGTCGATCCCGCCGACTGGACGCACCCCGGAGCGGGCGCGATCCGCGAAGGCGTCCTCTCCGGCGCCCGGGCCGGCGCGATCGTGATCATGCACGACAACACCGAAACCCAGGGTCAGACCCTGGAAGCCCTGCCGTCTATCCTCGAAGGCCTGCGGGCCCGCGGACTCCACACCGCCACCATCAGCGAGCTCCTCGGCGACAGGCTCCTCTACGGCCACGCATGATCGACGAGCTCCTCGCCAACAACGCCGCCTACGCCGCGAGCTTCGACCGGAGCGACCTTCCACGGGCCCCCGCGAGACGCCTTGCGATCCTCGCCTGCATGGACGCCCGCCTGGACGTCTTCGGTGCCCTCGGGCTGCACGAGGGCGATGCGCAGGTGATCCGCAACGCCGGGGGCCTCGTCACCGACGACGCGATCCGCTCGCTGGCGATCTCCCAGCGGTTCATCGGGACCGAGGAGATCATCGTGATCCACCACACCGACTGCGCCGCCCTGAACTTCGACGACGAGAGCTTCAAGCGCTCCCTCCTCGAGGAAACCGGCATCGAGCCCCGGTGGTCCGCGGAGACCTTCTCCGACCTCGAAGAGAGCCTGCGGCGCTCGGTGGCGCAGATCAAGTCAAGCCCCTTCATTCCCCACAAGGACTCCGTCCGCGGCCTCCTCTACGAGGTCGGGACCGGGCGTCTGCGCGAGGTCCGCTGAGCGACCCGCCCTGCGCCGATCAGCGCCGATCACGCCTCCTGCGAGCGCTGGAGGCTGAGCGCCACCGCCCGGGCCGCAAGCGCCACGGCTTCGCCCGCGAGCCTCACTGCCTCCGCGGTGATCGTGTCCGTCGCCGCGAAGACCGGCTCGACGCGCACGACCGGTTCCATGTCAACAGCGGGCTCAACGCCAATGGCCGGCTCGACGCGCACGACGGACTCGACACCAACGGCCGGCTCAGTGCCCACGGCGGGCTCAACGCTCACCGCCGGTTCGATCCGCCGGCGCCCCAACAGGGCGAGGAAGAGCGCAAAGAGCACGCCCGCGGACCCCAGCGCGAAGGAGGCCCACGGGCCGACCGAGTCGATCAGCATCCCCCCGAGCGCCGACCCGGCGGCCGAGCCGGCGATCGTCGCCCCCCGGTGCCAGGTGAAGGCCTCGGTCGCCGTGTCCGGCGGAGCGAGCGCCCCGACGAGGGAGAACTGACAGGAGAGCATCGGCGCGATCCCCAGGCCGGCGACCACGCTGAAGAGAAGCCCCGCCGCGAGGGTGTCGACGAAGACGAGCGGGGCGACCGCGAGGGCGAACGCCAGGAGGATCAGCTCGTAGCGTCGCGCGACTCGGCCCGTCCAGGCGCGGGCTGAGTAGAGGATCCCCCCGGCCATGCTCCCGAAGCTGAAGAGCGCAAGCAGGAGCCCCGCGGACCAGTGTGCGTGCAGGCGCGCCGCGAGGCCCGGCAGCCCCACCTCGACCGCTCCGAGGACGATCCCCGCGAAGGCGACCGAGAGCAGCAGGGCGCGCAGGCCCGAGCTCGCCAGGGCGCCGCCCCGGGAGCGCTCGCCGCGCGACCCGCGCCACTCCCGCGAGATCCGGGTGCTCGCAAAGAAGAGGGTCCCGCAGAGGGTGACCGCGGCGCACAGGAGCACCCCCGCGGCGGGAGAGATCAGCGTCGTGCTCGCCCCCACAAGGAGCGGCCCGAGCGTCCAGATGACCTCCTGGGCGGTCGCGTCGAGGGCGTAGGCGGTCTCCAGGGCGACCGGATCGTGCACGACCTCCGCCCAGAGAGCACGCACGCAGCCCGCGATCGGCGGCAGCGCGGCGCCCGCGAGGGCGGCGAGGGCGACGATCCCCGCCACCGGGACGCTCGCGCGGGCGAGGAGGACGAGCGCGATGAGAAGCGCCGACTGGGCCACGGCGGCGGGGAGGAGCACGCGCGTCTGCCCCACGCGGTCCACGAGCGCCCCCAGGAGCGGTCCGAGGAGGGCGCCCGTGAGGGTGAACCCCCCGACGGCGATCCCGGCGAGGAGGAACGAGCCCGTCTGAGCGCGCAGGAACAGCAGGATCGCCAGCGAGAACATCCCCGATGGCAGCCGGCCGAGGATCGAGCCAAAGAGCAGCCGGCCGAAGCCGGGGATCGAGAAGAGCGCTCGGTAGCGGGTGATCACACGCGCTCAGGTGCCCGCGGGCGAGATGCTCCGCCCCGGCGACGGCGCGCCCTGGTCGGCGACGGGCGCGCCATCGGTCGCCTCCGCCGAGTCCGCCGACCGCAGCTCACCCATCTGCGCGAGCTCCTCCAGGGCCGCGATCAGCGTGTCGATCTCCGCGTCCGTGTTCGCCGCGGTGATCTGCATGCGGAAGCCCACATCTTCGCGGGGGACCAGCGGGTAGGCCGCAAGCGTCACGTAGACGCCGTGGTCGAAGAGGAACTGCCCGACCTCCGCGATCCGTCCGTGGTCGCGCAGGGGAACCTCGACGATCGGCATCCCCGTGTGGTTGGGAGTGGAGACCCCCAGGCGGCCCAGACACTCGAGCACGCGCGAGGTGTGCCTGTGGATCACCGCGCGCAGCTCATCTCCACGGCGCTCGTTCACCTCGAAGCCCGAGAGCACCGTCGCCAGCGAGGCGACCGGGGAGGGGCCCGAGTACAGGTAGGGGGGGGCGGCGATCTTGAGCATTTCCTTCGTCTCCGTCGGGCACGCGATGAAGGCGAGCAACGAGGAGTACGCCTTGGAGAAGCCGCCCACGAGGATCAGGTTCTCGTAGGTCTCCCCGTGGTAGCGCACGATCGAGTTCCCACGCATCCCGTACGGGCAGAGCTCAGCCGGGTTGCGCTCGCCGATCACGCCGAAGCCGTGCGCGTCGTCCACGTAGAGGAGCACCCCGTGCTCGCGCGCGACCCGCGCGAAGGCGGGGATGTCGGGCGGGTTGCCCGTCATGCTGTTGACCCCGTCCATGCAGATCAGCCGCGTCCCCTCGCCCCGCTCGGCCCGCAGGAGCTCGTCGAGGTGCTGGGGATCTTCGAAGCGGAAGCGCTTGATCGTCGCCCCGCGCGAGCGCGCGAGCTGGCAGCCGTCGTAGATCGTCTTGTGCGAGCGCGCGTCCAGGAAGATCGTCCCGGATCTCGCCAGCACCGGGATCACCGCCATATGGATGTGCGTGATCGTCGGCAGCACCAGCGAGTCCTGGCTGCCCAGGAGCTCGGTTAAGCGCTCCTCGATCTGCTCGTACAGAACGGGGCTGCCCAACAGTCGCGACCAGCTCGGGTGCGTGCCCCACGTGTCCAGGTACCGCGCGACCGAGTCGATGATCTCGCGGTCCAGGTCGAATCCGAGGTAGTTGCAGGAGGCGAAGTCCGCGAGCCACTGCGAGCCCACGCGGATCATCCGCCCGTCGATCTCCTCGATCACCGCGTCCATCATCGGGTGCGAGCGCTTCAGCGCCGTCAGGTCGCGCAGGGCCTCGGGCAGGTCCTCGATCGAGGGGTCCTCGCCCACGGAGCGTCCCGTCGCCGAGGCCCCGCCTAAATGCTTGGCCGTGGAGGCCCCGTTGGAGGAGTGCTCGCCCGCGTGTCCAAGCTCGTCGCTCTCCTGCGTCGGCGCCTGTGGCGTGGCGACCGGGACCGCGCGCAATAACACCTGAAGCTCCGCCGCGGGGAGCGGCTTCGAGAGCGCGTAGCCCTGGACGAGCTCGCAGCGGCTCGCCGCAAGCGAGCTCCAGGTCGTCTCGTCCTCGATCCCCTCAGCCACGACGCGGATGCCGATGCTGTGCGCGAGCTTGATCGTCGCTTCGACGATCGCCGCGTCGACATGGTCGGAGGTCATCCGCGCGACGAAGGAGCGGTCGATCTTGACCTCCCCGACCGGCAGCGCCTTCAGGTGCGTCAGCGAGGAGTAGCCCGTGCCGAAGTCGTCCAGGGAGAGTCCGATCCCGAGCTCCCCGAGCTTCGCCAGGACGTCCCCGACGCGAATCGGGTCCGCGAGGACCATGTTCTCGGTGACCTCCAGCACGAGCACCTCCGGAGACAGCCCGTGGCT
This sequence comes from Solirubrobacteraceae bacterium, assembly GCA_035940155.1. Classification (GTDB taxonomy): domain Bacteria; phylum Actinomycetota; class Thermoleophilia; order Solirubrobacterales; family Solirubrobacteraceae; genus Palsa-744. The sequence goes on from DASZFE010000134.1 coordinate 8,264, forward strand.
GGCGAGCGTCGCCGCGACCTCCGCGGGGAACTCCGTGTCCTGCAGGTCGGCGACCGTCGTGTTCACCGCGACGTGCAGGTGGATGCCTTCTTCGTGCCACGCTTTCACCTGCTTGAGCGCGAGCTCGAGCATCTTGCGCGTCAGCGCCCGGCCCAGCCCGGCCTGCTCGGCGATCGTCACGAACTCTCCCGGCCCGATCAGCCCGCGCGTTGGGTGGCGCCAGCGCACGAGCGCCTCCGCGCCGACGATCCGGCGGGTGTTCGCGTCGGCCTTCGGCTGGAAGTGCGCCTCGATCTGGCCCGCCTCGATCGCGTGGGAGAGCTCTCCCGCGAGCGTCAGGCGCTCGAGCGTGTGGTTGTCGCGCTCGCGCGCATAGCACGCACGCCCGGTCTGCGAGGTCTTCGCCTCGTACATCGCGACGTCCACGTGCTGCATCAGCTCCTCGTCGTCCTTCGCGTGCTCGGGGAAGAGCGCGATCCCGATGCTCGCCGTCACCCGCAGGCTGAGGTCCTTGATCGGGAAGGGCTCCGCGATCGCCTTGAGGATCTTGTCCGCCACGAGCTCCGCGCGCTCGATGTCGCAGGGATCGGAGAGCAGGACGCCGAACTCGTCCCCGCCGAGCCGCGCGGCCGTGTCGCTCCCGCGCAGGATCCCGCGCAGGCGTTCGCCGACCTGGCAGAGCAGCTGGTCCCCGGCGTCGTGGCCGAGCGTGTCGTTGAGCTCCTTGAAGTGATCGAGATCGACGAGCAGGATCGCCATGCTCGTATCCGAAGCCCGACACGCGGTGATCCCGTCGCGCAGGCGCCGCAGGAAATGGCGGCGGTTGGGCATCATCGTCAGGTCGTCCGTCATCGCCTGCCGGCGCGTTTCGGCGAGCGCGCGCACGTCGCGGAAGGTCAGCGCCGTGCGCGCGAAGGCCGCGACCATCGTGAGCATCGCGAGCGCCAGCGCAAGCACGTCCAGGCGGTTGAAGTGGTCGTAGACGAGCAGTCCGAGCGCGCTCACCGTGAAGGCCGCCGGGATCGCCAGCACCGCCGCGCCCGGCAGGACGTCCTCCTGAGACTTCGACGCCGGCTGCCATGCCGCGAGCGCGAGCAGCATCACGCCCACGTCGTAGGTCAGGTTCGTCAGGGCGCTCGGAGCCGAGGCCCCGCCGGCGACCTGCATCGCGTACAGGCAGTCCGCCACGGCCAGCGCGAGGAAGCCGCTGCCGAGCATCGCCCACATCCGGTCGAGGCGCCAGCTGCGCAGCGCGAGCACTCCGACGACGAGCGCCGCGAGCAGCAGGTCGCAGACCGGATAGGCCATCTCGGTGATGATCGCTTCGGTGCTCCCCGAGACCGAGGCGAGCACCGGGCGCACTACGATCGCCGCGCCGATCGCCGCGATCCCCAGGCCCGCGATGATCCCGTCCAGCCACATCCTCGCCGGCACCCGCTGCTGGCGCAACCGCGCGAGCCCGAGGATGCAGATGTAGCTCGTCGGGTACAGCGTCAGCCACATCCCGTCGCAGATCGAGGGGATCGGGGGTTCCTTGAGGTGTTCGATCCACGCCGCCCAGAGCACGTTCCCCAGGCCGTAGACCGAGACCCCGAACGCGAAGATCATCCACGAGCGCCGCGTCTCGCTCACGCGCACCGCGCGCCAGCAGACCATCAACCCGACGAGGATGTAGATCGCCGAGGTCACCCAGTCGCGGATCGCTTCTTCGACCGCGTGCCCGCCGACGCCCGACATGGCCTGTACTGCCGTCACCGCCACGAGCAGGACCAGAACCGCGGTCACCGCGCGCAGCGCACGACGCTCACCGGCCCCCAGCCCCGAGGCAAGCGGTAACAATGACGTGCCCATGGCCGCCTTATCGGACAAACTCGCGTGTTCCTAAACCTCATCCGCCACGCCTCGACCGGACGGCTGGGAGACGCACCTCCTCGAGGCTCGGCCACGCGGGGCTCCAGACGCGCGCCCGAAGTGCCGGAGAGCCTCGCGGGGCGGGCGCGCAACGTCCGCGCGTGAGGATCTTCGCGCCCCACCAGCTCCTGACGGTCACGCTAGAGCAAGAGGGTCCCGGGCGCGAGCAGGGCCACTTCCGTCACGGCGGGCAGGGGGTCTGGGTCGTGCGGATGGTCGCCTCAAGGGCGGTTTCGCGCATCCACGCGACCCGCTCAGCCGGTCGGCTGGGGCGTCTTGCGCAGGTAGGGCTTGACGGTCTCGTAGCCCGGGAAGCGCTCCGCGGCCTCCTCGTCGGAGACCGCCGGGGTGATGATCACGTCCTCGCCCTGGCGCCAGTCCGCCGGCGTGGCGACCTTGTGCTTGGCGGTCAGCTGCAGCGAGTCGATCACCCGGAGGATCTCGCCGAAGTCGCGGCCCGTCGAGGCGGGGTAGGTCAGCGTGAGCTTCACCTTCTTGTCAGGCCCGATCACGAAGACGGAGCGCACCGTCGTCGTGTCGCTCGCGTTGGGGTGGATCATCCCGTAGGCGTCCGCGACCCGCCGATCGGGGTCCGCGATGAGCGGGAAGTTCAGCTTCTGCCCCCCCACCTCCTCGATGTCCTGTACCCAGCGCTCATGCGAATCCAGCGGATCCACGCTCACACCCACGACCTTCGTGTTGCGTTCGTCGAACTCGCCCTTCAGCGCCGCCACCCGTCCGAGCTCGGTCGTGCAGACCGGCGTGAAGTCCGCGGGATGGGAGAAGAGCACGCCCCAGGAGTCCCCCAGGAACTCGTGGAAGCGAATCGGCCCGTCCGTCGTCTCGGCCGTGAAGTCCGGTGCCTCGTCGCCCAGCTGAATCGCCATCTGAATCTCCTCTTCCTCGACTACCGGGCGATCCTACCACCCACGCGCGCCCCGATCCACGCCCACGGATGGGCGCCGGCCCTCCCGTCGGCCGGCGCCCGTCGCGGTCGTTCGACCCCCTGATCGGGTTATTTCAGCGTCATGTTCGGCTCGCCGGCCGAGTTGACCCCTTCACCGGAGCGCACGCACGTCCCGCCCTTGGGCGCCCCGGAGTTGTATGCCTGCGTGAGGCAGTTGCGCAACGCGAGCTGCGCCCAGTAGTTCGGGTGCAGGTCTTCCTGGATCTGATATGGCGGGAAGATCGCCGTGATGGTGCGGATCTGGTTGACCCACTCCGTCTTGTTCACCGCGCCCGACTGCGTCCATGATTTCAAGCCCTTTTCCTCCAGCAGGCCGACCGTGTTCTCACACAGACGTCGTCCGTTGAAGACCGCGGAGATGTCGATCGTCTTCACGTTCGACAGGCCGCTTTCGCCGGCCGCGCCCAAGACGGCCCCGTCGATCGTCGGGAGCATCCTCGCGTTCGCTTCGTTTGCGTCGTAGTTCCAGAACCCGCAGCCCCCGACGGACTGGCGCGATAAGCCCGACTCCGGGTAGCGGAAGCCCGAGCCGTTCGGGATCGGCGAGGGGTAGTCCTGGACGAGGATCGTGTACTGCGAGCTCGAGTAGCCCGCGTTCGTCATCGCCGTGGCGATGTTCTGGATCGCGCCCTTGATCGCGGCTCGCTGCGTGGCGACGTTGCTCGGGGTGAAGTTTTCCGTCACCGAGGAGTCTTCGGAGCAGTGGTGCTGCCACCACCAGGGCGATAAGAGCCAGTCGGTGATGCACGTCTGCACGATGCTCGCGAAGTTGAAGTTATTTCCGCCGATCGAGAGCGCGATCAGCTTCACGTTGTGGGCGCCCGCAAAGTTCTGCAGCATCAGCGCCTGGCCTTCGTTGCCGCCGGAGTGGTAGAAGTCGATCCCCGGCTTGAAGTGTTCGCCTGTGAAGGTCGAGGTCTTCGCGCCCGAGCACGCGAGGTTCTCACCGTTCACGCCGCCGCCGATGTAGGCCTCCGCGGACTGCGAGCGGTGGCATCCGGCGATCAGTTCGGCTGTGTGAGTCGAGTTGTCGTTGTACGCCGTTTCCCCGAGCGCGTCGATCTCGGAGGAGCTTTCGTTCGTGTTGCCCGCCCACCGTCCCGCCTCGCCGGAGATGTAGGAGTCCCCGAGGGTCGTCACCCACGGGGCGCCTTTCCCGGGACCGTCCGCTCGGGCCGCCGGGGCGAGCGCGAAGCTCAGCACACCGGTGAGCAGCATCGCCGCCGCCGCGCCGAGCAATATGACAAACGAGCTCCTCGAGCCTCTGTGAACAACCTGTCCGCAATCCATCAGATATCCCTCCAAAGACACGCGCCACGCCCCGTGCGCGGCGCTGTGCGGCGAGCCTATAGGACGAGCAGATCAGGTCAACCAGACCTGTGCAGATATCTGTATGAGCGCGCTCTCGGACCGCTCCTATGCAGGGAAAAACACGCCTCCCGCGCGCCCGTCCGGGCGGCGAGTCGGCCCGAGACGTATCTGACTCTCAGGGCCTCAGGCCCTCAGGCGATCTCCTCGACGATCCGCACCGGGGCCTCTCCCCAGAGCGCCTCCAGGCGGTAGAACTCGCGCTTCTGGGGCGTGAAGACGTGCACGACGACGTCCAGGTAGTCCATCAGTATCCAGCTCGCCTCCGTGAGGCCTTCCACGCGCCGCGGGAGCCGCCCATGCTCTTTCTTCACCCCCGCGAGGATCGCGTTGTGGATCGCCTTCGTCTGGCGCTCGGTGTTGCCCGAGCAGATCACGAAGTAATCCGTGTAGCCCACCGTCCCGCGCAGGTCGATCTGGACGATCTCGATGGCCTTCTTCTCCGCCGCGTACCGGCAGATCTCCTCCGCAAGGTCCTCTGAGCTCGTCACGCTCATGCTCCCGCGCTCGTGTCCGTGCCGGCGCCCGCATCCGCCCGATACAGGCGGCGCTGCGCGATGTACGCCCCGAGCGCCCCGCCCACGAGGTCCTCCACGGGCTCCCCCCGCCCCGCCCGCGCGCGCACCAGCGAGGAGGAGACCCCCACCGGGGGCATCTCCAGGAAGCTCACCCGGCCCTCCGCGTGCAGCGGCCCGAGCGCGTCGAGCACGGCCTCCCTGCCCCTCCCCTCCCGCTCCGCGACCGCGAGCTCCGCCAGCTCGAGCACCCCCTCCGGCTCGCGCCAGCTCGGCAGCGTGCAGGCCGTGTCGGCCCCCAGGATCAGCCTCGGCCGCGCCCCCGGGCGCTCGCGCCGCAGTTCGCGCAGGGTCTCCACCGTATAGGACGTCCCCCCGCGCCTCACCTCCGCCGCGCACACCCCCAGCCCCTCCACGTCTCGCGCCGCCAGACGGCACATCTCGAGCCGCACCTCCGGACCCGGGTCCTCCTCGGGGCCCTTCTGCGGGGAGGCGCTCGCCGGCATCAGCACGACCTCCGCGAGGCCGAGCTCCTCGCGCGCGCACCGCGCCAGCGCGAGGTGCCCGAGGTGCGGGGGATTGAA
>DASZFE010000135.1:0-2474 GCA_035940155.1 Solirubrobacteraceae bacterium
CAAGACCTACTTCCGGCGTCTGGAAGCCGCCGCGCAGGCCGGCGAGGAGGAGAAGGCCGAGGCCGACCACCGCGAGCTCGTCAGCCTCATCGACCGGGCCATCAAGCGCGGCGCCCTGCACAAGAACACCGGCGCACGCAAGAAGAGCCGCGCCGCCCGCCTCCGCGCGAGCGTGGCCGCCACCACCGTCTCCGCCTAGCTCAGGCGCTCAGGCCGTAATCGCCTCGATCGCGCGCAGCGCGAGGGTGTCCTCGTCGAGGGTCGCCGTGGGAGAGCGCCGCACGGGCGCGCCCCCGCGCGAGTCGAGCTCGAGGTCCGCGAGCACCCCGAGCGCCGCCCGCAGCCGCTCCGGGTCCGCTTTGGCCACGTCCGCCACGAAGCGCTCCGCGGCCCGCGGGGGCATCCGCAGCCCGCGCCTCAGCGACGCCGCGGACTCCCCCGCCTGCATCCGCAGCGAGAGCCCGAGCGCCTCGCGCAGCCGCGCCGCAATCAGGTAGCTCAGCCCCGAGAGGCGCTCCCCCTGCTCGCGCAGGCCCAAGAAGAGCCGCGTCGCCCCCTGCGTGTCCGCCGCCAGGAGCGCGTCCACGAAGGAGTACGCCCGGCGCTCCGCCGAGTGCGCCGCCCGCGCTTCGACCTCCTCGGCCGTGATCCGCACCGGGGGCGCGGGAGCGCGCCGGCCCGAGTCGCCGCCCGCGGCCCCGCCGCCGGCATCGCCCGGCAGGTCCCTTTCCAGGAGCAGCTTCTCGAGCTCCCGCAGGAGCCGCTGCTGGCGCTCCCCCACCTGCTCCACGAGAGCCTTCGCCGCGGCCCCGTCGAGCTCGACGCCCATTCCCCGCGCCTGCCCCCGCACCCATTTCGCGAGCTCCCAGGGCTTCACGAGCGCTTGGGAGACGATCTGACCACCCGCTGCTTTGACGGCTTCGTGGAGCGCCGCCGGGGCCTTCGTGCGGCCCTCCTCCCGCGCGAAGAGCGCGACGGTCGTCTCGGAGGGCAGCTCGCTCATCGCGGGCGCCAGGTCCCGCTCGACCTCCGCCTGTTTCCAGCGCTCCACCCCTTCGACGATGATCACCCGCCGGCCCAGCGCCAACGTCAGCGCGCACAGAGTCCTCGCCAGCGCCTCCGGGGTCGCCCCCTCGCCCTCCAGAACCTCCACGCTCGCCACCCCCCCTTCGGCCTCGGCGAGGTTCCGCAGGCGCGCGCGGCGCTCCGACAGCGCGCCGTGGTCGTCTCCGTGGATCAGGTAGGCCGGCTTCAGATCCGGCATCGCGGGAAGCTCGACGGCGATCGAATATTAAAAATCGGTCGTTCGGATCGGGGTCCACGCTCGATCATCAGCGCACCACCAGGTTGACCAGCTTGCCCGGGACCACGATCTCCTTCACGATCTCCCGCCCCTCCAGGTGCGCCCGGATGTTCGGCGCCGCCCGGCAGATCCCCTTCAGCTCCTCCACCCCCGCCTCGCTCGACACCTGCACCCGGTCCCGCAGCTTCCCGTTGATCTGGCACACCAGCTCGAACGTCTCCCGCTCCAGCAGCGCCGGGTCCGCCTGCGGCCAGGGCTGCTCCCACACGCGCCCCCCAGTGAGGAGCTCGTAGACCTCCGCGCTCACATGCGGCGCGAACGGGAACAGCAGCGAGGCCCCGCTCGCCAGCGCGAACCGCAGCCGCTCCGCGCTCACCTCCCCCCGCAGCCGCGAGCACTCGTTCAGGAGCTCCATCACCGCCGCGATCGCCGTGTTGAACGCGAACCGCCGCAGATCCCCCGAGACCTTCTCGATCGCCCAGTGCACCTTCCGCGTCAGCTCCAGGTCCGCGCCCCCCAGGGCCGCCTCGCCGTCCCCGGCGTCCCCGGCGTCCCGGGTCTCGGTGTCGCCCTCGTCGGCTCCCTCCCGGGCAGCCGTCTCCGCCGAGAGGCGCCACAGGCGCGCCAGGAAGCGGAAGACCCCCTCCACGTCCTCGTCCGACCAGTCCGCGTCCTGGTCCGGGGGCCCCACGAAGAGGACGTAGCACCGCGCCGTGTCCGCCCCGTAGCGCTCCACGATCGCCGCCGGGGAGACCACGTTCCCGCGCGACTTCGACATCTTCGCCCCGTCCCGCGTCACCATCCCCTGCGTGAACAGCGCCCTGAACGGCTCCTGAAAGTCAACGTGGCCCAGGTCCGCCAGGGCCTTCGCGAAGAACCGCGCGTACATCAGGTGCAGGATCGCGTGCTCCACCCCCCCGATGTACTGGTCCACCGGCATCCACTCCCGCAGCACCGCCGGGTCCCACGCCGCCTCTTCGTTGGAGGCGTCGCAGTAGCGCATGAAGTACCACGAGGAGTCCACGAACGTGTCCATCGTGTCCGTCTCCCGCCGCGCCGCCCCCCCGCACCTCGGGCAGCTCGTCGAGACCCACTCCTCCGCCGCCGCCAGCGGCGACCGTCCCCGGGGCGCGTAGTCCTCGATGTCGGGGAGCTCCACCGGGAGGTCCTC
>DASZFE010000136.1:0-7522 GCA_035940155.1 Solirubrobacteraceae bacterium
CGAGACCGGGATCCCGATCGCGTGGAAGAACTCCAGCACCTCGATCGGCGTCGGAGCCGCCCCCACGTTCACCGCCTCGATCTGATCGAAGCCCAGCATCGTGCGCAGGCCCGCGAAGATCTCCTCGTCCGCCCGCGCCACCTCCGCCGCGAGCTCCACCGGGACCGGCTCCCCGCGCTGCTCCAGGCGGACCTTCTCGACCGCCGCCGCCAGCGCCTCCCCGGTCTTCTTGCGCTGCTCCTCCGGGAGGCCCGCCGTCATCGTCTCGAGGCCCGCCTTCAGCTTCTCCCAGATCCGCGGCACCGCGAAGAACCACTGCGGGCGGACTTCCGGGAGGTAGGACATCACCTCGCGCGGGTTCGGACAGCTCGTCACCTGCAGGCCGTAGACGATCGGCAGGTAGTGGTGCGCGCCCCGCTCCGCGATGTGCGCCGCGGGCAGCCACGAGATCACCCGCGATTCCTCCGGCAGCTCCACCATCCGCTCGATCCCCCGCACCGCCGCCATCAGGTTCCGGTGGCACAGCTGCACCCCCTTCGGCGGCCCCGTCGTCCCCGAGGTGTAGATCAGCGTCAACACGTCCTCCGGCCCCACCGCCGCCGACGCCTCCGCGACCGCCGCGCGCAGGTCCTCCTCTCGTCCGGAGGACTCCACCTCCGCAAGCCCCAGCACTCCATCCGGCGGTCCCGCCTCAGACGGGTCGATCAAGATCACACACTCGAGGTCCGGCAATCCCCGGCGGGCCTCCAGCAGCACGTCCAGGTACTCCCGCTCCACGAACGCCACCCGCGCCCCCGCGTCCGCGACCACGAACTGGATCTGCTCCGGCGTGAAGGTCTGGTAGATCGAGAACGGCGCCGCCCCCAGCATCACCGCCGCCATGTCCACCACGTGAAACTCCGGGCGGTTCGACAGCATGATCGCCACCGTCCCCCCCCGGCGCACCCCCAGGCGGTGCAGGCCCCCCGCCACGTCCCGCGCCCGCTCCCGCCACTCCGTCCAGGTGAGCGTCTCCGCGTCCCCCCTCGTCCGGATCGCCACCCGATCCGTGAGCGCCGTCGAGGTCAGCTCGAACGCCTCCACCATCGTCGCCGCCCCCGCCGCGCCCGTCGGCTCCGCGGGGAGCGCCACCCCTGCCGTCACCTCGCTCATCCGCTCATCCCCTCAATCCTTCCGTCCGCTCGGCCTCCCCCGCAACGCTACCGGAGAACCCGGGCCCGGTCCAGCCGCGGGGGGGTGTGCGTGGCTCAGCCCGCCAGGCGGCTGATGTCGTTGCTGATCCCCGTCAGCACCAGAAACGCCAGCAGCACGATCCCGACCGAGCTGAAGCGCATCATCGCGTTCAACGAGACCCGCCCTCCGCGGAGCTTCTCCGCCAGCGACCACAGCACGTGCCCGCCGTCCAGCGGCAGGAACGGGAACAGGTTGATCACCGCAAGCACCAGCGAAATGAATCCCAGGAACACCAGCGCGTAGCCCGTGCCCGCCACGACCGTCTCATGCGCCGTCTGCGTGATCCCGACGATGCTAGTGATCTGCCGGCGGACCCTCGCACTCGTCAGCGCGCGCGCGAAGCCCGTCAGCGTCTGCGTCGTCACGCCCCACATCTCCCGCAGCGACGCCCCCGCCGCCGCCACCGGACCAAACGACCTCGGTTCCGCGTCGAACTGAAAGCCCACCCGCATCCGCCCGTCCGCCGCGCTGTAGCGCGGGCGCAACGACACCGACAACGTACGGCCCGCCCGTCGTATCGTCAGTAAGACCGGCGTCCGGGCGACGCAGCCATCCGTGAGCCTCCCCCCGCACAGATGCCTCGCGATCTCCGCCTGCGCCGAGGTCACGTTCACCGCGCGCCCGTCGACCGTCAGAAGCCTGTCGCCCACGCGCAGCACGCCCGCCGCAGGCATACCGGGCGCCACGACAAAGACCGACGTCGTCGGCGTCAGCGTCTTCACGGACGGGTTGAGGTTGCCAAGGGCGACCGCCCCGTTGAGGCTGCCGCTGAACAGCACCGCCCAGAACAGCAGAAACGCGATCAGGAAGTTCATCCCCGGCCCCGCGAGGATCACCACGATCCGCTTCCACGGAGGCTGCGTGTAGTAGGCCCGGCGCGCCACATCCGGCTCCAGGCGTTCGATCTCCTGCGGATTCATCCCCGTGATCCTCACGAAGCCCCCGAGTGGGATCGCGCCGATCATGTACTCCGTCTCCCCCCGGCGCACCCCGAAGAGCTTCGGCGGGAAGAACACCGAGAAGCGCTCCACCCGCATCCCCACCGCCTTCGCCGCCGTGAAGTGGCCGAGCTCGTGCAACAAGATCAGAGCAACGATGCCCAGGATCGTCAAGACCCAACTCATCGGCTCAGTTTGACAGCCCCGCCGCGATCTCCTCCCCGGCAACCGCCCGCGCCTCCCGGTCCGCCTCGTACAGGGACTCGAACGCCCGCACCGGGGCGCTCCCCAGGCGGTCGAGCGTCCGCTCGATCACCGCCGGGATCCCCGTGAAGGGGAGGCGCTCGTGCAGGAAGGCGTGCACCGCCACCTCGTTCGCCGCGTTCAGCACGCACGGGGCCGTCCCGCCCGCGATCGCCGCCTCGCGCGCCAGGCGCAGGCAGGGGAACGCCTCCAGGTCGACCGCCTCGAAGCTCAGGGCGCCAACCTCCGCGAGGTCGAGGGGCGCGATCGGCAGGTCCACGCTGCTCGCCCCGTGCAGCGCGTAGGAGATCGCGATCCGCATGTCCGGCGGGCCGAGGTGCGCGAGCATCGCCCCGTCCGCGAGCTGGACGATGGCGTGGATGAGCGACTGCGGGTGCACCACCACGTCGATCCGCTCGTACGGAGTCCCAAAAAGGTGGTGGGCCTCCATCAGCTCGAGGCCCTTGTTCATCAGCGTCGCCGAGTCGATCGTGATCTTCCCCCCCATCGCCCACGTCGGGTGCGCAAGCGCCTCGGAGACGCTCACCCCCTCGAGCTCCTCGCGCGCGCGTCCACGGAAGGGGCCCCCGCTCGCCGTGATCGTCAGGCGCTCCACCTCCCCCGGGGGCCGGCCCGCGAGCAGCTGGTGCAGCGCGGTGTGCTCGGAGTCCACCGGCACCACCCGCGCGCCCGTCGCCTCCGCGAGCGCCATCACCAGCTCCCCCCCCACCACCAGGGACTCCTTGTTCGCAAGCGCCAGGTCGATCCCCTCCCCGAGCGTCGCGATCGTCGGCCCGAGGCCCGCCGAGCCCACCAGCGCGTTCAGCACCAGCTCCGCCTCGGACTCCACCACCAGCCGCACCAGCCCCTCCGCCCCGCCCAGAACCTCCCCGTCCGTCCACGCCTCCGCCGCCCGCGCCGCCGCCTCGGGCTCCGCCAGCGCGATCCGACGCACCCCGCGCGCGCGCGCCTGCTCCACCAGCGCCTCCCACGAGCGCTCCGCCGACAGGCCCACCAGCTCGAGCTCCGGGCTTTCCGCGAGCAGGCTCAGCGCCTGCGTCCCGATCGAGCCCGTCGAGCCGAGGATCAACAGGCGCTTAGGCATGAGGGCGCCTACACATACGCCGACCAGACGTAGTAGCCGACGACCGCCGCGAAGAGCACGGCGTCCAGGCGGTCAAGGGCGCCGCCGTGCGCGCCGAAGAGGCGGCCGGAGTCCTTCACGCGGGCCTCCCGCTTCACGAAGGACTCGAAGAGATCCCCCAGGGGCGCCAGGAGCGCGACGCCGATCCCGAGGACGAGCGCGTGGGTCCCGGGGAGCCAGTCCTGGTAGCGCCCCGCGAACCACACCGAGAGGACCGCCACGGCCATCCCGATCAAGAGGCCCTCCACGGTCTTGTTCGGGGAGATCGCGGGCGCAAGGGGCCGGCTCCCAAAGAGCCGCCCCCCGAAGTAGGCGCCCGTGTCCCCGAGGAAGGTCCCCACGAGGACGTCGATCACGATCCCCATCCCGTGCGGAAGACCCCGAAGCATCACCGCGTGGGCGAGGGCGAAGCCGATCCAGTAGATCCCCAGGAGCGTCACCGCGATCCCCGCCACGCTCGGACGGCGCTGGGTGAGGGTCAGCAGGAATAAGACCGGGAGCGCCGCCACGCCCGCCAGCAGGACCTCCGATGGTCCCCCGTACTGCGCCGCCAGGAGCAGCCCCACGAGCGCGATCAGGCCCGCAAGCCGGACGGGGTGCGCGCGGGCATAGAGCCCGTAGAGCTCGTGCATGCAGACCCCCCCGAGGAGGACCAGCCCGAGCGTGAAGACCAGCCCGCCGCCGATCGTGATGAAGAGCGCGAAGGCCGCCGCCGGCGCCGCCACCAGGAGCCGCCGCCCGAAGTCAGAGCCCCCGCCGCCCGCCGCCCGCTCCCCACCGTCCACGACTCACCGCCCCCCGAAGCGCCGGCGGCGGCGGGAGAACTCCGCCAGGGACTCCTGCAGGGCCTCGCGGGTGAAGTCCGGCCAGAGCTCCTCGCGGAAGACCAGCTCGGAGTAGGCCGACTGCCAGAGCAGGTAGTTGGAGAGGCGTCGCTCCCCGCTCGTGCGGATGATCAGCTCGGGGTCGTGCATCTCCGGGGCGTAGAGACATTGGCGGAACTCCTCCTCCCCGCCGCCCGCAAAGCGCCGCGCGGCGTCGAGGATCTCCGCGCGCCCGCCGTAGTTGAAGGCCACGAAGAGCGTGATCGTGCGGTTGGCGTCCGTGAGCGCCTCGGCCTCGCGCATCTGCTCGACGAGGCCCGGTGAGAGCCCCTCGCGGCCGCCGATGAAGCGCATCCGCACGCCCTCCTCGTGGAGCTCGTGGGTCTCCCGGGCGATCCTCCGGGAGAACATCGCCATGAGCCCCTCGACCTCCTCGGCCGGGCGGGACCAGTTCTCCGTCGAGAAGGAGTAGACCGTGAGCTCCTCGATCCCCAGCTCCACGGCGTCGCGCAGACGCTCCTTGACCCGATCCGCGCCCGCCTCGTGGCCCTCCGCGACCGGGAGCCCCCGCGCGCGCGCCCAGCGGCCGTTCCCGTCGGTGATGATCGCCACGTGGCGCGCCGTCGCGGATCCCCCACTCCCCGCCTCCACGGCGCCCCGCGCCCCCATCAGACCTCGAGGATCTCCTCTTCCTTGGCCTTCAGCATCGTCTCGAGGTCCGCGATCCTCGCGTCCGTGAGCTTCTGCAGCTCGACCTCCGCGCGGTGCTCCTCGTCAGAGCCCGTCTCGCCCGCCTCCTTGAGCTCGCGCAGCTCGTGCATGATGTCCCGGCGGACGTTCCGGATCGAGACGCGGCCCTCCTCGGCGAGGTTCTTGACGACCTTCACGAGCTCCCGCCGGCGCTCCTCGTTGAGCTCGGGGATCTGCAGGCGCACGACGCTCCCGTCGTTGGAGGGGTTCAGGCCCACGTCGGACTCGCTGATCGCCTTCTCGATCGCCTTGATCGAGGACTTGTCGTAGGGCTGCACGCTCAACAGGCGCGCTTCGGGCGTGGAGATCGTCGCCAGCTGGCTCAGGGGGGTCTGCGCGCCGTAGTAGTCCACGACGATCCGGTCCAGCAGAGCCGGGCTCGCGCGGCCCGTGCGCACCGTCGCGAACTCGTGCTGGGCCGACTCCAGCGACTTCTTCATCCGCTCCCGCGCGTCCTGCAGGAGCGCATCGATCATCTCAGACTCCACCCGGCTCATCTCCTCTCGAGGTACACACGAGCGTTCCCACTCGCACACCGGAGATTATCCGCGCGATGCTCGTCTCGTCGTCCATGTTGAAGACGTTCAGGGGCATCCCGTTGTCCATGCAGAGCGCCAGGGCCGTGGAGTCCATCACGCGCAGGCGGCGCTCGATCGCCTCCATGTGTGTGATCTGCGGGATGAACTGCGCCGTCGGGTCCACCGCGGGGTCGGCCGTGTAGACGCCCTCGACGCCGTTCTTGGCCATCAGGATGACCTCCGCGTGGATCTCCGCCGCCCGCAGCGCCGCGGCGGTGTCGGTCGTGAAGAACGGGTTCCCCGTGCCCGCCGCAAAGATCACCACGCGCCCCTTCTCCAGGTGGCGCATCGCCCGCCGGCGGATGTAGGGCTCAGCAACCTCGGAGATCTCAAGCGCCGACTGCACACGCGTGGGAACCCCGATCTTCTCCAGCGCGTCCTGCAGCGGCAGGGCGTTCAGGACAGTGGCGAGCATCCCCATGTAGTCCGCCGTCGAGCGGTCCATCCCCGCCGCGGCGCCCGTGAGGCCCCGGTAGATGTTCCCCGCGCCGACCACGATCGCGACCTCCACGCCCCGCGCGCGGACCTCGGCGACCTGCCGCGCGACCGCCGCGACCCGCTCGGGATCGGTCCCGTAGTCCAGGTCGCCCATCAGGGCCTCCCCCGAGAGCTTCAGCAGGATGCGCTTGAAGGCGGGCTCAGCCATGCGGCGCACCCTACCGCCCACGAGTCGTGACCGGCATCCTGCCTTTTAGCGGGCTTCGCCGCCGCTCCATGAATCCAGAGACCGCTTTGGCTCGCCCGCAGTCAGCAGGGCCGGCCTTCCGGGCCGGCCTATGTACCCACCGCGAAGCGTGAGAAGCGGCGCACGATCACGTTCTCGCCCATGCTCGCCGCGATCTCCTCGCGCAGCTGGGAGATCGTCCGCCCCTCGTACTTGTCCGCGTTCACGTGCGGCTGATCCATCAGGACGATCGACTCATACCACTTCGCGAGCTTCCCCTCCGCGATCTTCGCGCGGACGTTCTCGGGCTTGTCCGCGGCCTCCTGCTCGTAGACCCGCAGCTCCGCCTCCACGCGCTCCCGCGGGACCTCCTCGCGCGATACGTACTCCGGGGCCGCCGCCGCGATGTGCAGAGCGATCTCCCGCGCGAAGGCCGTGAAGTCCTCGTTGCGCGCCACGAAGTCCGTCTCGCAGTCGATCTCCACGAGCACCCCGACCTTCGCGCCCGCGTGGATGTAGCTCTGCACGGTCCCCTCCGAGGCCGTTCGCTCGCCACGGTCTTCCACGCGCTTGCCCTGCTTCACGCGCAGGATCTCGATCGCCTTCTCCACGTCCCCCGCGGATTCCGTGAGGGCCTTCTTGCAGTCCATCATCCCCGCGCCCGTCCGGTCGCGCAGGGCCTTCACGTCCTTCGCGGGGATGCTCAAGCCGGCCCCGCTCATCACGCGCTCCCCTCTGCCACCGGGATCTCCGGGGCGCTTTCCTCCGGAGCCTTCTCCTCGGCCTGGCGCTTGGCGGCCTCCTCGGCCTCGTGGCGGGCCTTCTCCTCGGCCTCGCGCTTGAGCTGTTCCTCGGCCTCCCGCTTGGCCTGCTCCTCGGCCTCGCGGCGCTTGCGCTCCTCGGCCTCGCGGCGGGCCTTCTCTTCGGCTTCCTGGCGCGCGCGCTCCTCCTCGGCGCGGAAGACGTTGTGGCCCTCGGCGACCACCTGGCCGATGGCTTTGGTGATGAGTGCGCAGGAGCGCATCGCGTCGTCGTTGCCGGGGATCACGAAGTCGATCCCGTCCGGATCGCAGTTGGTGTCGACCACGCCGATCACCGGGATCCCCAGGCGGCTGGCCTCGTGGACCACGATGTGCTCCTTCTTCGGG
>DASZFE010000137.1:0-3834 GCA_035940155.1 Solirubrobacteraceae bacterium
GCTTTCGCACGGGGGACGAGTCGCGGAACCTTGCGTGGCTGGCGCTCCCCTCCTTCGGGGAGGCCTGGCACAACAATCACCACGCCTTCCCGACCTCCGCCCGCCACGGCCTGGGGCGCTGGGAGCTCGACCCGAGCGCCTGGCTGATCTACACGCTCGAGCGCCTCGGGCTCGCGTGGGACGTCGTGCGGATCTCCCCGCTCGACCAGCGGGCGAAGCTCGTCGAGCTCGGCGCGAGCTAGGTCGGATCTACTCCTCCGCGTCCCCGTTCCCCCGCAGCCACCCGGCGAGCTGCTGGCCGACGGAGTTGACGGTCTCGCCGGCGTCGCGGAAGGCGTCGCGGATGCGCTCGGCGTAGAAGGAGACGGCCTCGCCGCCGTCGGCGCGGGCGTCGACGGGCTCCCCGCGCGTGGGGTACTCGCCGGCGACGATCCGGTCGTACTCCCCGGAGTGCACCCAGGCCATGAGCTCGTGGGCGCGCTTCACGGGCATCGGGTGGCTGAGGCCGAGGTCGATCAAGAGGCGCGTGAGGCGCTCGAGACCGCCGCCGCTCTCGGAGTACTCGAGCCCCTGGCGCATGAAGACCTCGAGGTCGAGCTCCTCGACCATGGCGCCCGCGGCGATCGACATGAGGGTGCGGCAGACCGCAAGGGGGTCGCGCGTGACGATCGCGGCGGCCCGGTCGGCGCTGAGCTCGGTCGCGCGCTCCCACTCCATGAGCGCGGTCCGGATCGGCGCGAGGGCGAGCGGCAGGCGAGCCGTGCGGGTCATGAGGAGGAGGATGTAGAGGGCCGTGCGGTAGAGCTGGTGGTCGGCGAGGACGTGCGCGGCCTCGTGCGCAAAGACCGCGCGGCGCTGCGTGGGGTCGAGCAGGTGGATGAGCTCGGACTGGACGACGACGATCGGCCGCTTCGCACCGATCGCCAGGGCGTTTGGGGAGGGGTACTGGGTGAGGTAGAGGTCGGGGACCTCGGCCATGTCGAGCGTTGCGTAGGCGATGTTGTGCTCGCGCCAGACGTCCCCGAGCTGCTCCTCGGAGAGCCGCACGGCCGATCCGAGGTAGCTCTGGCGCAGGGCGCGCTCGTAGCCGAGCTCGATCAGCTTGCGCACGACCGTGTCGAGGTAGGGGATCGAGCCGAGCGCGGCGCTCGCGGCGCGGTCGGCGGGGTGCTGGAAGGCGCGCGGGGAGATCCCCGTCAGCCGGTAGCCCTCGACGGGAAGCTCGGAGTCCGTTGAGGCCACGCCTGAAAGCGTACCCGCACCGAGATCCCCGGGTGGGGCTCTCAATCGGTCGCGGTCACGACGGAGCGCGCGGTCGCGCGCACGTAGGCGCCGGCGGCGCAGAGTGCGAGCAGGATCACAGTGGTCCCAAAGATCGTCGAGGTGCGATGGAGCCCTTGGTGGATCACGGACAGTCCGGCCAGGACGGAGGGGATGCTGAAGGCGAGATAACAGACGATGTAGATCGCCGCGAGGAGCGCCGCGCGCGCGTTCGGGGGCGCGAGCGGGGCGATCGCGCGGAAGGAGGCCGCGAAGGCCGATCCGAAGCCGAGGCCCGCGACGGCGGCGCCGGAGAAGAAGAGCGTCGTGGAGCTCCGGTCGGTCGCGAGCATCGTCAATCCGACGCCCAGCGCGAGGGCGGCGTCGCCGAGGAGGATCGCCCGCCGAGGAAACCAGCCGCGCGTGAGCACCGAGCTCAGGGCGCTCGTCGCGGAGAGCGTCGCGGGCACGAGCGCGCCGACGATGTGCGAGTGAGAGTGCAGCAGGCCCGCGGCGAGAGTCGGCCCGAGCGAGAGGTAGAGGCCGCCGAGCGCCCAGGTCGCGATCATTCCGGGCACGAGCGACCAGAAGACCGCGCGCGCGGGGCGCGGGACGGCGACGGCGACCCGGAACGTGCGCCACCACCCCGGTCGTCGCGCGATCGTCTCCGGCGAGAGCGCGACCGCGACGCCGGCGAGCACGAGGAGGAGGATCTCGATCAGATAGATCAGCCGCAGCGGGTAGGGGGCGAACTGCACGACGACCCCAGAGCCGAGGGCGCCGATCACGAGCCCCACCCCGGGGGCGGTCGCGGCGACGAGGGCCCCGAGGCGCGAGTTGTGAGGAGGCTGCAGGTCGATGATCGCCGCGCTCACGGCCCCCGTGGCGATCCCGGTCGCGACGCCCTGAACGATCCGCGCGAGGTAGAGCGCACCGACACTGTGGGCAAGCACGAAGATGACCATCGCTAGGGTCTGCAGGACGATCGCCGCGAGGATCACGCGCCGCCGGCCCGCACGATCGGAGATCGACCCCGCGACGGTCAGCGCGAGCAGGAGCGCGAGGGCGTAGACGGAGAAGATCGCCGTGAGGGTGCTCGCGGGGAAGTGCCAGTCGGCCTGGTAGACGACGTAGAGCGGCGTGGTCGCGCTCGAGCAGAAGAGGTAGAGCCCGAGGACCGAGGCCATCGCCCAGAAGGCAACCGGCCGGGACAGGCGCGGGAGCGCTCGGGCGGGAGGCTCCAGCGTCTGATCTTTTGGTTCGGAGCGGCTCACGGGCGCAAGGCTACCGCCCGCCCTGAGACGTCGTGGGCTGCGATACACCGCTATACTAGTATTGCAATTATGGCTGACCCGACGACAAAGCAGAGCGTAGCGTTCCGCTTCGACCGCGCCACGATCGCTCGCCTGAGGCGCCGGGCGCAGGAGACCCATGCCCCCCAGACGGCGCTGGCGGAGCGCTACATCGAGGAGGGTCTGCGTCACGACGAGCACCCGCTGATCTCCTTCCGTGAGGGCGAGGCGGGCCGTAGGCCCGCTCTGATCGGGACGCGACTGGACGTTGCGGATGTGATCACGACGATCAGACAGAACGAGAACTCGGTCGAGGAGGCCGCGGACTATCTGGAGATCCCCGTCGAGCACGTCGAGGCGTGCGTCCGCTACTACGCGGATTACAAGGAGGAGGTCGACGCCTGGATCGAGCGCTCCCGTGAGATCGCAGAGCGCGAGCGCGAACGTTGGGAGCGCCGGCAGCAGGCGCTGAAGTGAGGCTCCTGCTCGACGAGATGATCTCCCCCCGGATAGCCCGCGAGCTGCGAGAGGGGGGCCACGACGTGCAGGCCGTCAAGAAGGACCGGCCCGACCTCGCCGGTCGCGGGGACCGCGAGCTCGTCCGCTGGATGCTCGCGGAGCGTCGAGTGATCGTCACGAATGACGTCGCTGACTTCCAGGGCATCCACGATCAGCTGCTCGCCGCGGGGAGCGAACACAACGGGATGGTCTTCACCTCCGACGCGAGGATGCCGCGCAACAAGGCCGCGATTCCCCAGTGGGTGCGAGCGCTCACCGAGCTTCTGTCTCACCACGCCGAGGAGGATTCGCTGCGCAATCGGATCCACCACCTTCCCTGAGTGGGATCCTCTGCGGTCCCGCGGCACTCGCGCCATCGCCGCCCGCGAACGAGCTGTCCGGCGCTCACCCTCGAATCACGTGCGAGGTCCCGAGCACTGCCCCTGACCCGCTCAAAGCCTGGACCGCCACATACCCCTCGGCCCCGGGGGTCTCCAGGCGCGTCTCGAAGCCGGTGCGGGGCGCGGTGGCGAGCGGGGCGAGCCGGCGGGGGGAGGGGCCGCCGAGGAGGCGCCAGCGGGCGAGGAGGGTGGCGCCGTTCCAGCTTGCGTAGACGTTCAGCGGACCCCCGGGGCGCGTGGGGACGAGGGCGATGGCGGGGGGTTCGCGGGGGGTGCCGGTCCAGGGGGAGCGGTAGGCGCGGTAGGACTGGTCCCCGGCGGGCATGTGGGCGTCGAAGAGGAGCTGCCCGCCGGGGCTGAATTCAGAGAAGTAGGGCTCCGAG
>DASZFE010000138.1:0-7348 GCA_035940155.1 Solirubrobacteraceae bacterium
GGGGTCGAGTAGCCCACGTGCTCCGCGAAGCTCCAGCCCGGGTAGAGGAGATCGGCCCGTCGCATGTACCGATCGCGTGTCACCTTCGCCACGATCGACGCCGCCGCGATCGCCGCGCTCGTCGCATCCCCGTCGACGATCGCACGCTGCGGGCGCTCGAACTCCGGGACCGAGAACCCATCCACCAGGCACACCACCTCGCCCTCCACCGACCCCGTCACCCCACGCAGCGCGTCCCTCAGCGCCGCGAGGTTCGTCCGGTGCAGCCCCCGCCCGTCGATCCCCCGCACGCACCGCGTCACCACCACCACCCGCGCCGCGCTCCGCAGCACCAGCGGATAGAGCTCCTCCCGCGCCCGCGCCGTGTGCTGCTTGGAGTCGTTCAGCGCCCCCAGCCCCTCGAGCTCCTCCGCCCCGAGCCGCGCGTAGTCGAACAGGACCCCCGCCGCCACCAACGGCCCCGCCAGACAGCCCCGCCCGGCCTCGTCCGCGCCCGCCACGAGCCCCACGCCCAGCGCGCGATCGAAGGCGAACAATCGCTTCCCACTCCCCGCCCCCCGCGCCCGTCGCCGGCGCGCGCGGGCCGTCTCGGGAGGGCCCGTCGGGGCTGTCTCAGAGTAAGCCGATCCGGCCGGGGGGCCAGTAGGTCGCGAAGGCGTCCCCGATGATCCAGCTCGTCGGGACGGGACCCCAGAACCTGCTGTCGAGCGATTCGCCACGATTGTCGCCCATCATGAACCAGTGACCGGCGGGAATCTTGATCGGCGTCGGGAAGTTGCACTCCGTGCTCGTCCCGCACGCGCGGATGTAGGAGTCCGCCTCGCGCTTCCCGTTCCGGGTCACGTGCCCTTCGCGGATCGAGATCACGTCCCCCGGCCCCGCCACGATCCGCTTGATGAAGTTTTCTTCGGAGTGTTCGGGCGCCGGTTCCGAGCACGCCGCCCCGCCCGGCGTGACCCGTTCGCCCGAGGCGCTCGGACAGACCTCCTGTCCGGCCCCCTTCGGCGGGTGGAACACCACGATCTGCCCGATGTGCGGCCCGCCTAAGTGGTCGTTCAGGCGGTTCACCAGCACCCGCTGGCCGTCCTCAAGCGTCGGGATCATCGAGCCTAACGGGATCCGGTAGGGCTTTATCAGGAACGCCTGGATGCCCAGCGCGAGCAGGAGCGCCACGACGACGATCGCCACCAGCTCGATGATCGAGCTCGCCGTCGACTTCGGCTCCGTCTTCTTACGCGAGCGCGTGCTCACGCAACCGGCTCGCCGGCGCCCTCGGCCGCGGGGGAAACCTCCGCAGCGGAGGGCTCCTCTGCCGGCGGCGCCTCCTGCGAGGTCGCCTCCGGTGCGGCCGCCTCGTCCTGCTCGGCGCCCTCCGGCGCCGCGGCGGACTCCTCCGCGGCCTGCTCGGTCTCGACGATCGCCTCGGGCTCGATCGCGGGCTCCTCGACGGGCTCGGGCTCCGGCTCGTGCAAGAGGCCCGGCTCGATGAGCTCCTCCGGCCCGGCGTAGCGGCGCTCACGCACCCGCGCCCGCTTTCCCACGCGGTCGCGCAGGTAGTAGAGCTTCGCCCTGCGCACGTCCCCACGAGCCGCAAGCTCGATCCGCTCGATCTTCGGCGAGTGCACCGGGAACATCCGCTCGACGCCCACCCCGAAGGACTGCTTGCGCACCGTGAACGTCTCGCGCGCCCCGTGGCCCTGGCGCTTGATCACCACGCCCTCGAAGATCTGCACGCGACGGCGCGTCCCCTCGACCACCTGGAAGTGCACCTTCACGCGATCGCCCGGGGCGAAGCTTGGGACGCGGCGCAGCTGCGCGCGCTCGAGTTTTTCGATGACGCTGCTCATGTCTTGTCTGGTCTTGGAGAGGCGAGCCCCGACGCGACCCACCGAGGGCGCCCCGTTCGCGCGGGTGCAATGGTAGCGAACGTTCAGCCCGCCTGGCCCCGCTCGCGGCTGCGCTCCCGTCGCCAGTGCCCGATCCGCTCGTGGTGGCCCGAGAGCAGGACCTCCGGGACGCGCCACCCGCGGTACTCCGCCGGGCGCGTGTAGTGGGGGTACTCCGGGTCGCCCCCGAGGGCCGTGCTGAAGGACTCCTCCACAGCGGACTCCGCGTGGCCCAGCGCGCCCGGGAGCTTGCGGACGATCGCGTCGCAGACCACCATCGCCGCGAGCTCCCCCCCGGAGAGCACGTAGCGGCCCACCGAGAGCGTGTCGCTGGCGAAGTTCTGGATGATCCGCTCGTCAAAGCCCTCGTAGCGTCCGCACAGGAGCGTCAGCGCGGGCTCCCCCGCAAGCTCCTCCACGTAGCCCTCGTCCAGCATCCGCCCCCCCGGGACCAGCGCGATCACCCGCCGACGGTTGCGCACCTCACACCCGTCGACCCCATAGTGCGCCCGCAGCGCCGCGTCCATCACGTCCACCCGCAGCACCATCCCCGCCCCGCCCCCGAAGGGCGTGTCGTCCACCTGCCCCCCGCTCAGCGGCGTCGACTCCCGGAAGTTCACGTACCCCAACCGAAGACCCCCCGCGAGCGCGTTGCTCACGTGACGCTGGTCGGAGAACCACTCAAACCACTCCGGAAAAAGCGTGAAGACGTCTATCTCCACGCGTCCCCCAGGAAGCCCGAGTCGATCTCGATCCGCCTCCCACCCGTGTCGATCCCGCGGATCGCATCGCGGACCATCGGCACCAGCAGCTCCTCCCCCTCCTCCGTGAGCACCTCCAGGGCCTCGCACGAGGGGAGCTCGACGAGGCCCACGACCCGCCCCAGGCGCCGCGCCCCGTCGAACAGGACGCACCCCTCGAGCTCGTGCGCCCAGTACTCCCCCTCCTCCAGCGCCAGCACCTCCGCGCTGGAAACCCACAGATCCAGTCCCCGCAGCGCCTCCGCGGCCGAACGGTCCTCGACGCCCTCCACGTGCACGATCGGCCGCTCCGGGACCCCCGCGCGGCGCACGATCGGAAGGGTCCGCTCCCCGATCCTCAGCTTCGCCCCCACCCCCAGCAGCCGCGGCCGCGCGCCCGTCACGTAGAAGCCCCCCTCGAGCCCGTGCGCGCGACCCACCCGGCCCGCCGGCACCCACCCGGTGAAGGGGCCCGCGCCCGTATGCCCATCGGCCCCCAAGGCCCCCTCAGTCGACGATGTCGAGGAGGACGCGACGTTTCCGACTCGTCCCCGCGGCCCGCAGGACCGTCCGCAGCGCCCGCGCCGTGTGGCCCCCGCGGCCGATCACATGGCCGTAGTCACCCTCCGCGACGCAGAGCTCGAGCACGATCGCCCCGTCCTCCTCCTCGAACTCCTCCACCGAGACCTCCCGCGGATCGTCCACGAGCCCACGCACGAGGAACTCGAGCAGCTCGCGCACCGCCGCGCCCGCGTCCTCTTCGTTCTCCTCCGCCGACACCCTCGGTTCGCGGACCTAACGCCGCCCGCCGACCTCGACGCCGCTGATCCGCAGGAGCTTGCGCACCGTCTCCGAGGGCTGCGCGCCCCGCGCGAGCCAGCTCCGTGCGCGCTCTGAGTCGATCGTGATCGTCGACGGGTCCGTCTGCGCGTTGTAGTGGCCGATCGTCTCGATCACACGACCGTCGCGCGGGGAGCGCTGGTCCGCCACGACCACGCGCCAAATCGGGTTCTTCCTGCCGCCCACTCGCGTGAGCCTTAGCCTTACGGACACGTCTTCCTCTCGGGTAGCTGCCTCTGTACCGCGCTCAGTCTGACAGGAAAACGGCCCTCACGCCGCGAGCGCCCCTCCGACCGGCCCGCCTCAGCGCATCTGGCGCATCAACGCGCCGATGTCCGGCGTCTTGCCCCGACCCACCTGGCGCATCATCTTGCGCATCTGCCCGAACTGCTTCACGAGCTGGTTGACCTGCTGGACGTTCGTCCCCGAGCCCCGCGCGATCCGCAGCCGGCGCGAGCCCCTGATCAGCTCCGGGCGCCGGCGCTCCTCGTGGGTCATCGAGAGGATGATCGCCTGCAGTCGATCCAGCTCGCCTTCGTCGACCTTCATCCCCCGCATCTGCGCCCCCGCGAACCCCGGGATCATCCCGAGGACGCTCGTCAGGGGACCCATCTTGCGGATCGCCCGCAGCTGCTCCAGGAAGTCGTCCAGGCCGAACTCGCCCTGGCGGAGCTTGCGCTCCAGGGCACGCGCGTCCTCCTCGTCATACTGGCGCTCGGCCTTCTCGATCAGGCTCATCACGTCGCCCATCCCGAGAATCCGCTGCGCCATCCGGTCCGGGTGGAAGCGCTCGAACTGCTCGAGCTTCTCTCCCGTCGAGGAGAACAGGATCGGCTTCCCCGTGACCGCCATCACCGACAGCGCCGCCCCGCCCCGCGCGTCCCCGTCGAGCTTGCTCATCACGACCCCGTCGAACGCGACAGCCGCGCCGAACTCCTCGGCGACTCTCACCGCGTCCTGGCCCGTCATCGCGTCGAGCACCAGCAGGACCTCCTGCGGGTCGACCGCCTGACGAATCCGCACCAGCTCCGCCATCAGCTCCTCGTCGATGTGCAGACGCCCGCTCGTGTCCACGATCAGGACGTCCTTCCCCTCCTCCCGCGCGCGCCCCAGCGCCCACGCGGCGATCTCCACGGGGTCCCGATCGGGGGCGGGTGGGCTCTTGTAATACACGCTCGCCCCCGCCTGCGCCCCGACCTTCACGAGCTGATCCACCGCCGCCGGGCGGTACACGTCGCACGCCGCAAGCCCCACCGAGCACCCGTGCTCCTCGCGCAGGTGCCGCGCGAGCTTCGCCGTCGCCGTCGTCTTCCCCGAGCCCTGCAGGCCCGCCATCAGGATCACCGTCGGCGGGTGCGACGCGAAGCTCAGCTCGTGCGCCGCGCCCCCCATCAACCCGCTGAGCTCCTCCGCGACGATCTTCACGACCTGCTGCCCCGGGTTCAGCCGGCCGACGATCTCCGCCCCCAGGCACCGCTCCTTCACCCTGCCCGTGAACTCCCTGACGACCCTGAAGTTCACGTCCGCCTCGAGCAGCGCGAGACGGATCTCGCGCATCGCCTGCTCGATGTCCCGCTCGCTCAGCGTCCCCCGCTGGCGGACGTCCGCGAGCGTCCCCTGAAGCCTCTCCGCGAGCGAGTCGAACACGACTAGCTCTCACCGTCCTTCGGCAGCCGGGCACGGCGCGTCAGCGCCTCGCCGATCCCGCCGAAGGCCTGCGCGAACTCCGAGGGCACCACGAACACCTTGTTCGCGTCCCCTTCGGCAAGCTGGGGGAGCATCTGGAGGTATTCGTAGCTCAACAGGTCCTGCGTCGGGCGGCCCTCGTGGATCGCCGTGAAGACCGTGTTGATCGCCTTTGCTTCGCCCTCCGAGCGCAGCACCGCCGCCTGCTTCTCCCCCTCCGCCCGCAGCACCGCCGCCTGCTGCTGGCCCTCCGCCGTGAGGATCTGCGCCTGCTTCTCCCCTTCCGCCGTCAGGATCGCCGCCCGCCGGTCGCGCTCGGCGCGCATCTGCTTCTCCATCGCCGTGCGGATGTCAGCGGGCGGGTCCACCGACTTGATCTCCACGCGGTTGATCCTGATCCCCCACTTCCCCGTCGCCTCGTCCAGGACCGTCCGCAGCTCCGTGTTCACGTTCTCCCGCGCCGTCAGCGTCGCCTCCAGGGTCAGCCCGCCGATCACGTTGCGCAGCGTCGTCACCGTCAGCTGCTCGATCGCCTGGAGCGGGTTCGCCACTTCATACGTCGCCGAGCGCGGGTCCGTGATCGTGAAGTACAGCACCGTCTCGATCGCCACCACCACGTTGTCCTCGGAGATCACCGACTGGGGCGCGAAGTTCACCACCTGCTCGCGCAGGTCGACGAGCGGCTTCACCCGGTCGATGAAGGGGGTGACGATCGTCAGGCCCGGTTCGAGCGTGCGGCTGTAGCGCCCGAGTCGCTCGACCACCCCCGCGCGCGCCTGCGGGATGATCCGAATCGTCCGCGACGCCACTACCAGCACGAACAGCACGACGACTGCAATGACTATCAATGCGGTCACTGTGGACTTCCTTTCTCCTTGGAATCTCGAGGGTATTCGTCTGAGGCGATGGCAACGGCCGAGATGGTCGCGAGTCGAGCAGAGCAAGGACGCAGCGAGCGACGTGTGCTGTGGTGACGGGTCCCGGAGGGGTAGGACGCCGCTATGCGAAGGCTCCCGGCCACCTCAGTGCATGACGAGGGCCGTGGCGCCGCGTATCTCGACCACTTCGACGTGCTCGCCCGCGTCGATCACCTCGTTCTCGTCGTACGCCCGGGCCGTCCAGACCTCGCCGTCGATCTTCACGCAGCCCACCCCCTCGTCGTTGGCGATCCGCTCGAGCACGATCGCGCTCCGTCCCACGAGCGCCGCGGCGCCCGTACGGATCGAGGGCGGCAGGCGGCGGTGGCGGCGCGCGACCGGCCGCAACGTCGACAGGACCAGCACCGAGGCCGCGAGGAAGGCCACGACCGAGAGGACCGTCCCGGCTCCGAGCAGGCTCAGCACCCCCGCCACGAGCGCCCCCGCCGCGAAGGGCGCGAGGAAGAACCCCCCCGTGTGCAGCTCCCCCGCGCCGAAGACGCACGCCACGACCAGCCACACGACCCACGCGTCCATGCGTTGATTATTCCGCAGACCCGCCCGGAAGTCAGTCCGCCGCGACCAGCGCCCGCGCGAACTCCTCCGGGTCGAACGGGCGCAGGTCCTCCAGGGACTCCCCGAGGCCGATCAGCTTCACCGGCAGCCCCAGATCATGCGCGATCGCCAGCGCGATCCCGCCCCGCGCCGTCCCGTCGAGCTTCGTCAGGACGATCCCCGTCACCTCGACTGCCTCGGCGAAGAGCCGCGCCTGGCGCAGGCCGTTCTGGCCCGTGCTCGCGTCGATCGTCAGGAGCGTCTCGTGCGGGGCGCCCTCGAGCTGGCGCGCGACCACCCGGCGCACCTTCGTGAGCTCCGCCATCAGGTCGTCCTGGGTGTGCAGACGTCCCGCGGTGTCGATGATCACGACATCCAACCCCCGCGTGCGGGCCTGCGCCAGCGCCTCGAAGGCCACCGAGCCCGGGTCCGAGCCCTCGGGGCCCGTCACGATCTCACACCCCGCCCGCTCCGCCCAGCCTTCCAGCTGCTCCCTCGCCGCCGCCCGGAACGTGTCCGCCGCGGCCAGCAGCACGCTGCACCCCGCCTCGCGGCTCAGATGCCACGCGAGCTTCCCCGCCGTCGTCGTCTTCCCCGTCCCGTTCACCCCCACCGCCAGGATCACCGTCGGCTCGTGGCGCAGGTCGATCCGTGAGCTCGCGCCCTCCGTCTCCTCGCTCTCATCCACGCGCGCGATCTGCGCGAGCAGCTCGATCAGGCGCTC
>DASZFE010000139.1:0-2228 GCA_035940155.1 Solirubrobacteraceae bacterium
TGTGCCGACCCCGCCGGGCTCGCCGCGGGCGGGGCGAGCAGCGGGAGGGCGCTCGCGAGTAGAAGGGACCCCCAAAGAGCGACGCGACGGTGGGCGGCGGTCATCTGGCGATCACTCTACCCGCGAGGCGCGGGGCTACGCCGCGACGGGCTGCACGGGTGTGGCCCGCCCAACGCGCGCGCGGACACGCACGCGAGTGCCGTGGCGGGGGGAGAGGGTGACGTTGCGCCGGGCGATGCCTTCGGCGCGGGGACCGACGGCCTCGAGGGTCTGCCCGCGCAGGACCTCCTCGAGGACGACGCGCATCTCGAATTCCGCGAAGGCGGCGCCGAGGCAGCGGCGGATGCCCCCGCCGAAGGGGATCCAGCCGTAGGTGGTGGGGGGACGATCGAGGAAGCGCTCGGGGCGGAAGGAGTGGGGCTCGGGGTAGTCCTCGGGGCGGGTGTGGGTGAGCCAGATCGCGGGGGTGACGTCGGTGCCGGCGGGGAGGCTGATCCCGCCGGCCTCGAGGTCCGTGGCGAGGCGCCGCCCGGCGAGGGGGACGACGGGGCGCAGGCGCAGAGACTCCGAGACCACGGCGCGCATGTAGTCGCCCTCGCCGCCCTCCGCGTCGATCTCACCGATGAGCCGGGTGAGGCGGGCGGGGTGGCGAAGGAGGAGGTCGAAGGTCCAGGCCAGCGCCGTGGCGGTGGTCTCGTGGCCGGCGAGAAGGAGCGTGATGAGCTGGTCGCGCAGATCCCGGTCGTTCATCTCCGAGCCGTCCTCGAAGCGGGCGCCGATGAGCATCGAGAGGATGTCCTCGCGCTCGGCGAGCGCGGGATCCGTGCGGCGCTCGGCGATCTCACGCAGGAGGATCTCGTCGATCTCGCCCATGAGCTCCCGCAGCCGCGCGAGCGGGTCGCGACCGCCGGTGCGCCGGGAGAGCAGGACGCGGAGCTGCAGGAGGGTCGAGGAGTTTTCGCTCAGGAGCAGGGGGAGGCGCTCGCGCAGGAGCTCGCGGCGCTCGGGGTCGGTGACGCCGAAGACGGCGCTGAGGATGACCTCGAGGGTGATCGACTGCATCCGCGGGTGGATCGCGAAGGGCTCCCCGAGGGGCCAGCGCTCGATCTCGCGGGCGGCGACCTCACGGACGATGGACTCGTAGGAGCGCATCCGCTCGCCGTGGAAGGAGGGGAGCATGAGCCGCCGCCGCGCGATGTGCTCGCGACCCTCGAGGAGGAGGACGGACTTGTCTCCCATGACGGGCCGCAGGGCGATGGCGCGTCCGGGGGGGAGGGTGTGGGAGTGCTCGGAGTAGAGCGCCCGGATGGTGTCGGGGTGGGAGAGGAAGACGGTGGGCCGCTCGAAGCCGACGAAGCGCACGCTGAAGGCGTCCCCGTGGCGCTTGCGGCAGGAGTCCATGAAGGAGATGGGACGCCGCATCCACCAGAGGGTCTGGACGATGGGGGGCTCGCGGGGGCTCGGGGGGAGCACGGACACCACCATAGCCTGACAGGCCCGGGGTCCCCCGTGGGGGCGACCGTCCGTGCGGGAGACGGCCCGTGTGCGGGAGGGCCCATGTGACGGACCACCCGTGGGATGCCCGACCCGCGCCGGTTAGAGTCACCGCCGTGAACGGCGCGCATCATCTGATCTGCTCCTCCCGGTGGTGGGCCCGTGGCGTGGAGGGGAAGCTGATCCCGTGGGGCCTGCGGGGGATCGATCTCGGGGAGGAGGTCCTGGAGGTGGGTCCCGGGTTCGGGGCCACCACGCGCGTCCTCGCCCGCCGCCCCGGCCGGCTCACCGCGCTCGAGCTCGAGGAGGGCTACTGCGAGCGGCTGCGCCGCGAGCTCGGTGGGGAGGTCACGGTGGTCCAGGGGGACGCCACGCGGATGGACCTCCCCGACGGGCGCTTCTCGGGGGCGGTGTGCTTCACGATGCTCCACCACGTCCCCTCCCGCGAGCTCCAGGACCGCCTCCTCGCAGAGGTCGCCCGGGTGCTCCGGCCCGGGGGCCGCTTCGCGGGCACCGACTCCCTCGGAGAGGGGCTCCTCTTCAAGGCGATCCACGCGGGCGAAACGCTCAACCTCGTCGACCCCGAGGGGCTCCCGGGGCGCCTGGAGCGCGCGGGCTTCGTGGAGCCCGTCGTGGAGACCGCCGGGCGCTCCCTGCGCTTCCGCGCGCGCAAGCCCGAGTGAGGAACCGCCCGCTCGGGACCTGAGCCGCAAGCCCGGGACCCAAGCCGCCCG
>DASZFE010000140.1:0-1575 GCA_035940155.1 Solirubrobacteraceae bacterium
AGCGCAAGCGCGGGGGACAGGCACGGTGAGGCTCTCGCAGGGCATAATGCCGTCCGCATGGCGCTCCCAAAGAACGTGACGTTTGTGACCTTCGATGTTTACGGCACCCTGATCGACTGGGAGACCGGCATCTACGACGCCTTCGTCAAGGAGGCCGAACGGGAGAGGTTTCAGATGGTCGAGCGCCCCGAGCTGCTCGCCCTCTTTCACGAGGTCTCCCGCGAGATCGAGGCGGGCTCGTATGAGCTCTACGCGGAGGTGCTGCGCCGGACCGCGATGGAGATCGCCAAACGGATCGACTGGGCCCTCGAACCCTCGCGCGCGGGCTTCCTGCCCGACTCCGTGCAGCGCTGGGCGCCCTTCAAAGAAACCGCCCCGCAGCTGACGAAGGTGGCGAAGAAGTGCAAACTCGGGCTCCTCTCGAACATCGACGACAAGCTCCTCGGGCAGACCCGGCGCCATCTGAAGGTCGACTTCGACCTTGTCGTCACTGCGCAGCAGGTGCGCTCCTACAAGCCCGAACCGGCGCACTTCACCGAGTGCGCGCGGCGCGTGGGGGGCAAGAAAGGCTGGGTGCACATCGCCTCGAGCTACCACCACGACGTGGGCCCCTGCGTCAAACAGCGCGTCCCGGTGATCTGGGTGAACCGCAACAAGGAGACCCTCGAGCCCTCCCAGAAGAAGCCCACCGCGGAGGTCCCGAACCTGCGCGAGGCGATCAAGCTCCTCGGGCTCACCTGAGGCCGGCGGGGCGCGGGTGCTCCGGGCGGGCACGGGGAGGATCGGATAGATGCGCGTCGTCTCCCTGCACCCGGACGTCCTGCTGATCACGAGCGGGATCTGGCAGACGAACTGCACGGTGGTCCGCGCGGGCAGCGGGGCGGGCGGCGGCGAGGGGGGCGCCGACGGCGCCGGGGAGGCCTTCGCGATCGACTCCCCGATCCTCCCCGACGAGCTGGAGGCGCTCCCGGCGGTGCTGGAGCAGGCGGGCTTTTCGCTGAGCGGCCTGTTGGCGACGCACGGAGACTGGGACCACCTGCTCGGGCGCCTGGCCTTCCCGGGGGCGAGCCTGGGGTGCGCGGAGAGCACCGCGGGGCGCCTGCGGGCGGCCCCGGGG
Source organism: Solirubrobacteraceae bacterium (assembly GCA_035940155.1). Classification (GTDB taxonomy): domain Bacteria; phylum Actinomycetota; class Thermoleophilia; order Solirubrobacterales; family Solirubrobacteraceae; genus Palsa-744. Next base: position 1,118 of record DASZFE010000140.1, read on the forward strand.
GAGGCCCAGCGGGAGCTGCGAGCGTTCGACGAGTCCCACTACCTCCAGCGCGAGCGCCCCCTCGGCCTCGGGACCCTGCAGGCGCTCCCGGTCCCCGGGCACTGCGGGATCGGGGGGCGGGAGCTCGAGCTGCACCCCGCGGGGGGCCACACGGTCGACGGGATGGCGATCCTGACCCCCTGGGCGGGGGTGCTGGTCGCAGGGGACTACCTCTCGACGATCGAGATCCCCTTCTTCGGCGAAGGGGCGGGGACGCTCGACGGGTACGTCGCGACCCTGGAACGCCTGCGCGAGCCCCTCGGGCGGGCCGAGCTGGTCGTCCCCGGGCACGGCCCCGCGATCGACGCCGCGCGCGCGCGGGGCGTCCTGGAGGAGGACCTCGCCTACCTCCACGACCTCCGCGCCCGGGGGGCCGAGGCGGAGCTGCCGCCGTCCCGCCGGACGCCCTTCCAGCGGGT
>DASZFE010000141.1:0-3528 GCA_035940155.1 Solirubrobacteraceae bacterium
CGGGCAAGCAGCAGCAGCGAGAGCAGCCACAGCGCGGGGAGCAGCAGGAGGAGCAGGAACGGGTAGGTCCACGCCCCGACGATCCCCGGCCGGAAGAGCGCCGCGCGCGAGAAGATCGCCCCGGCAGATTCCAGCAGCGAGCGTTCGCGACCGTGCGGGGGCAGGTACCAGACCGCGATCCGGTTCGGCACCGGCGTCCGCCCGATCCGCGCCGGGGCCTGCCCGTACTGGAGATTCCCCGTCCCGCCCACCTGCACCTCCCCGTCCAGCGGGGTCACGCAGAGGCTCGCCGGGACGCTCGCCGGCGTCGCGGGTCGAACCGGGATCGGGAAGTCGAGGTTCGCGCGATTCCCCGCCCCCGTCGGGGCGCTCGCCGTGGAGATCGTCGTCCCGCTCGCCGCGCTCACCCGCACGAGCGCCCGCACGCTCGGCCGCTGCGCGAGCAGCGCCAGCCTCACCGCCCCCGTTTCCGCCGGGAGGTTGAGCTCTGGGAGGCAAATGCTCTGACCCTTCGGGACCGTCGCGACGATGCTCGCGAACCCCACGCTGTTCGTGCCCGTGTAGTACGGACGCGGGAGCGCCAGCTGCCAGATCAGCAGGCCCGCAAGCACGACCCCGAGGGCCGCCGCGGTTCGCCAGACCGCGCGCGCTCCCTCCGTACGGGCCCCCTCGGCGACGTCCTCTCCGGCATCGATTCCCGCGACGCCGGCGTCCTCGACCTCGACTCCCTCGACGTCGACCCCGCCGCTCGGCGCGCCCCGCATCGATCCTCAGCCGCGCCGCAGGCCGAGGATCGAGAGCAGGAAGGAGGAGAAGAAGATCTGGATCCCCACCACGATCGTCGAGGCCGCGAAGACCGCCAGCCGTTCGTAGGCCAGGACCCCGAAGCCGTGGGAGATCCAGCTCGCGAGGATCACCCCGCCCATCGCCAGGCCCGCCAGCGTGAAGATCCCGCCCAGCACGAGCCCGTGCTCCAGGCGAAAGCGCGCCCGCATCCGGTCGAACCACGGGTCCCGCTCCCCCATGAAGTACGTCCCGTACGCGTGCGCGCACAGCCCCAGCGCCAGCACCTGCGTCCCCACGATCATCAACAGCGATCCCCCGATCAGCGCATGCAGACCCCACGCGCGTCCTGCGAGGCTCAGGCCCGCGACGACGAAGATCATCAAGAGCATCCCCACCCCCGCCAACAGCGCCCCCGGGACGATGAACAGGTGCGTCGGGCTGTGCACCAGCAGGAACCGCAGGTGCCGCCACCCGTCCCGGAAGCTCGACAGCTTGCTCTCCCCCCCCCGCGGGTGGTACTCGATCGGGAACTCCTCGATCCGCAGGCGCTCCTTCGAGGCCCGGATCACCATCTCCGAGGCGAACTCCATCCCCGTCGTCCGCAGGTCAAGGCGCGGCAGCACGTCGCGGCGCAGCGCCCGCATCCCGCAGTGCGCGTCCTTGATCCCCGTCCGGAACAGCACGTTGAGCAGGCCCGTCAGCAGCGGGTTGCCGACGTAGCGGTGCAGCCACGGCATCGCCCCCGGCTGGATGTTGTCCATCCGGTCCCCGATCACCATCTCCGCCCCCCCCTCCAGCGCCGCCACGAAGCGCGGGATCTCCTTGAAGTCGTACGTCAGGTCCGCGTCCGCCATCACGATGTACCGCCCCCGCGCCGCCCCGAAGCCCGCCAGGTACGCGCTCCCGTACCCCCGGCGCGGTTCGTGCACCACCCGCGCCCCCGCCGCCCGCGCCCGCGCCGCCGAGTCGTCCTCCGAGGCGTTGTCCGCCACGATCACCTCCCCCGGGACCCCCATCTCCTCGATCGCCGCGCGGGCCGCGAGCACGCACGCCTCGATGTTCCCCTCCTCGTTCAGGCACGGGATCACCACCGACACCACCGGGGCCTCCGAATCCTCGATGTCCGCCGTCACCAGCGGACGTATCTGCTCGACAGTGCTCATGAACGCATCACGCGAGGGCCGCCCTGGCGGGACGATTCCGCGCTGCACCCTTAACCGGCCAGGGAGGCCAAAGTGGCGCTACTTGAACGGAGAATCCTACCGGACGCACCGTATGGAAGGCTGCGGGATGCCCGTGCGCATCTGCCTCGTCTACGACTGCCTCTTCCCCCACACCGTCGGCGGCGCCGAGCGCTGGTACCGCAACCTCGCCGAGCGCATGGTCGGAGAGGGGCACCAGGTCACCTATTTGACGCTCCGCCAGTGGGACCGCGGGGAGCGCGCGGAGATCGACCCGCGCGTCCGCGTCGTCGTCGTCGGCCCCCGCATGGACCTCTACGCCCCCGACGGGCGGCGGCGCATCCTCCCCCCGCTCCTCTTCGGCGCCGGCGTCCTCCGGCACCTCCTCCGCCACGGGCGCGACCACGACGTCGTGCACACCTGCTCCTTCCCCTACTTCTCCCTCCTCGCCGCCGCCCTCGCCCGGCCCCTCGGGCGCTTCGCCCTCGTCGTCGACTGGCACGAGGTCTGGAGCGCCGAGTACTGGCGCGAGTACCTCGGCCCCCTCGGGGGGGCCGCCGGACGGCTCGTCCAGCGCCTCTGCGCCCGCGTCCCCCAGCGCGCCTTCTGCTTCTCGCTGCTCCACGCCCGGCGCCTGCGCGCCGAAGGGCTCCGGGGGGAGGTCACCATCCTCGAGGGCGAGTACGCCGGACCCCTCGCCCCCCCCGAGGTCCGCCCCGCCCGGCCCGTGGTCGTCTTCGCCGGGCGCCTCATCCCCGAGAAGCGCGCCCCCCTTGCCGTCGCCGCCTTTGCCGCCGCGGCCCGTCGGATCGAGGGCCTGCGGGGCGAGCTTTACGGCGACGGCCCCGAGCGCGAGGCCCTCCTCGCCGCCATCGAGCGGCACGGGGTCGGAGAGATCGTCACCGCTCCCGGCTTCGTCGAGGCCGAGCGCGTCGACCACGCCCTCCGCGAGGCCCTCTGCATGCTCTCGACCTCCCGCCGCGAGGGCTACGGCATGATCGTCGTCGAGGCCGCCGCCCGCGCCACCCCGAGCGTGGTGGTCGCCGGCGAGGACAACGCCGCCACCGAGCTCATCGAGGACGGGGTCAACGGGATCGTCGTCCCGAATGACAATCCCGAGTCGATCGCGGAGGCGATCGTGCGTGTCCACGAGGCCGGTCTCGAGATGCGCCGCAGCACCGCACGCTGGTTCGGGCAGAACGCCCGGCGGCTCTCCATCGAGGGGTCGTTGCGGAGGGTGCTGGAGAGCTACGGGGACAGGGGGTCGGACGGGTCGGACGGGTGATCCCCGCGGGTCAGGGCAGCGATGTCCTCGAGATCCCGCTCCCGCCCCGCGGCGTGCTTCATGCGGATCAGATCGTCGCGCCCGACGAAGTCGATCGGCTCCCCGGCGACCTCCGCGGTGGTGATCCGCTCGCGCATCTCCTCCCACGGTCGCGCCCCCTTCAGCTCGGCCGCGTCGGTCCAGACATCCAGACCGCCCGCCTCGGTGGCGAGCCCGAAGTTCGCCCCCTCATGCAGATGCGCCGGGTCGGTCGGGTCGATCCCGAGGAGATGCGCG
>DASZFE010000142.1:0-2357 GCA_035940155.1 Solirubrobacteraceae bacterium
AGCGATCGGGTTCGTGGAGGTCGGCTTGCCTTCCTGGTGAAGCCGGTAGTGGCGCATCACCGTCCCGTGCGCCGCCTCCGCCTCGACCGTCTTCCCGTCCGCGCTCATCAAGACGCTCGTCATCAGCCCGAGCGAGCCGAAACCCTGGGCGACCGTGTCGGACTGGACGTCCCCGTCGTAGTTCTTGCACGCCCACACGTAACCCCCCTCCCACTTCAACGCCGCCGCGACCATGTCGTCGATCAGGCGGTGCTCGTAGTGCAGGCCCGCCGCCTGGAAGCGCTCCTCGAACTCGCTCTCGTAGACCTCCTGGAAGATGTCCTTGAAACGCCCGTCGTAGCGCTTGAGGATCGTGTTCTTCGTGGAGAGGTAAACCGGGAAGCCGCGCTCCAGGCCGTAGTTCATCGATGCGTGCGCGAACTCCCGGATCGACTCGTCGAGGTTGTACATCGCCAGCGCGACCCCGCTTCCGGGAAAATCGAAGACATTCAGCTCGATCGGCTCGCCCCCGCCCTTTGGAGTGAACGTCAACGTCAGCGTGCCCTCGCCCGGGATCAGCGTGTCCGTCGCACGGTACTGATCCCCGAAGGCGTGGCGGCCGATCACGATCGGCTTGCGCCAACCCGGCACGAGCCGGGGAACGTTCGAGATCACGATCGGCTCGCGGAAGATCACCCCGCCGAGGATGTTCCGGACGGTCCCGTTCGGTGAGCAGTACATCTCCTTCAGGCCGAACTCCTTCACGCGCGCCTCGTCGGGTGTGATCGTCGCGCACTTCACACCCACCCCGCGGCGCTTGATCGCGTTCGCCGCCTCGATCGTGATCCGATCCTCCGTCGCGTCGCGACTCTCTATGCCCAGGTCGTAGTACTCGAGCTCCACCTCCAGGTAGGGCAGGATCAGCTGCTCCTTGATGAACGCCCAGATGATCCTCGTCATCTCGTCCCCGTCGAGCTCGACGATCGGGTTCTTCACGTGGATCTTCGCCATCGGGGGCGCGATGCTATCGCGGAGGAGTAACCTCACGGGCGATGGCCATCACCGCCCCCCCCACGAGCCCCTCGAGCCAGGGCTCGCCGGCCGGCCCGGGGTCCCCGGCGGACCGCGACCTCCCCTGGCAGACCCACGAGGTCTTCAACCAGGCCCCGCCGCTTCAGGGCGTCGACGTCTTCTCCTCGAACCTCCCCCTCGTGGAGGCCCTGGAGCGCGAGGGGGGCGGCTGGATCGCCGAGCGCGCCGCGGAGCTCGGGCGCTTCGTCGGCGGGGACCCCCAGCAGCTCTGGGGACGGCAGGCCAACGAGAACCGACCCGTCCTGCACACCCACGACCGCTACGGGCACCGGATCGACGAGGTCGAGTTCCACCCCGCCTGGCACCACCTGATGCGGATGGGCGTCGAGAACGAGCTGCACTCCCTCCCCTGGACCACCTCCGAGCCCGCCGCCCACGTCGCCCGCGCGGGGCTCTACATGACCGCCATGCAGGCCGAGGCGGGCTACGCCTGCCCGATCACGATGACCTTCGCCGTCGTCCCCGCATTGCGCGCGACCCCCGCGCTCGCGCAGGAGTGGGAGCCCCTCGTGACCGCCACGACCTACGACCCCCGCCTCGTCCCCGCCGCGGAGAAGGGCTCTGCGATCGCGGGGATGGCGATGACCGAGAAGCAGGGCGGCTCCGACGTCCGCGCCAACACCACCCGCGCGCGGGCGCTGAACGGCGGCGGGGCCGGCGGCGAGTACGAGCTCACCGGCCACAAGTGGTTCTGCTCGGCCCCCATGTCCGACCTCTTCCTGATCCTCGCCCAGGCCGAGGAGGGGCTCTCCTGCTTCCTCGTCCCCCGCGTCCTGCCCGACGGGACCCGCAACCCCTTCCACATCCAGCGCCTCAAGGACAAGCTCGGCAACCACTCCAACGCCTCCTCGGAGATCGAGCTCCGGGGCACCTGGGGACGGATGCTCGGCGAGCCCGGCCGGGGCGTCCCGACGATCATCGAGATGGTCGGCCACACCCGCCTTGACTGCGCGATCGGCTGCGCCGCGGGGATGCGCGCGGGCGTCGTCGCCGCGACCTGGCACACCGCGCACCGCTCCGCCTTCGGCAAGCTCCTCTCAGACCAGCCCCTCATGCGCAACGTCCTCGCCGACCTCTGCCTGGAGTCCGAGGCCACGACGATCCTCGCCATGCGCCTCGCCCGCGCCTACGACGAAGCCGGCGATTATTTGGTCCCGCCCACCCCGGGCAGCGACGAGCTCTCCGACGCCCACCTCTTTAAGCGCCTGGCGACCGCCGTGAGCAAGTACTGGGTCTGCAAGCGCGCCCCCAACCACGCCTTCGAGTCCCTGGAGTGCCTCGGGGGC
>DASZFE010000143.1:0-8616 GCA_035940155.1 Solirubrobacteraceae bacterium
CAGAAACGGTCGGTCATCCCCGCGATGTAGTCCGTCACGCGCTGTGCCAGATCCTCCTGCGCGCCCTCGCCCGCGGGCAGGAGCTCGGGGTGCTCGACGTAGTGCTCGAAGAGCCGCTCCAGCACCGCCGCGATCCGGGCGTGCTCCGCGCGCACCGCCGGGCCGAGGTAGACGCGCTCGAACATGAAATCCCGCAGTCGCCCCATCGCCGCACCGACCTCCTCGCCCTGCACGATCTTTCCGGCCCGATCGGAGTGCTCGACCATGTCGTGCACGAGCGTGTCGATCCGCCGCGAGCCGTCGGCGCCGAGGACCGCGATCGGCTCCGCGGGCAGGTCCCCCTCGCGCAGCAGGCCCGCGCGGATGGCGTCGTCGATGTCGTGGTTGATGTACGCCACCCGGTCGATCACCCGCACGATCGCTCCCTCCAGCGTCCGCGGCTCCGGCGCCCGGCTGGAGTGCCGCGCGATCCCCTCGCGGACCTCCTCGGTCAGGTTCAGCCCCGCCCCCACCAACGAGCTGGCGCTCGTCGGTGCCGGCTCCAGGCGCTCCACGATCCGCAGCGAGTGCTCGTAGTGGCGAAAGCCGCCCCCGAAGCGCTCGCGCAGGCAGCGGTCGAGGACCTCCTCCCCGATGTGCCCGAAGGGCGCGTGCCCCAGATCGTGCCCGACGCCGATCGCCTCCGTGAGATCCTCGTTCAGGCGCAGCGCCCGCGCCACCGTCCGCGAGATGCTCGTCACCTCGAGCGTATGCGTCAGGCGCGTGCGGTAGTGATCCCCTTCGGGCGCCACGAACACCTGCGTCTTGTGCGTCAGGCGCCGAAACGCCTTGCTGTGGACGATCCGGTCGCGGTCGCGCTGGAAGGGCGTCCGCATCTCGCAGTCCGGCTCCGGGCGCTCCCGGTGCGCCGGGTAGGAGCGCGTCGCCCGCGAGGATAGCGTCAGCTCCTCGACCCTCGCCACGCGCGCCGCGAAAGCCGCCGCGACCGGGGCCGCCCGGCTCGCTTCGGCGGCTTCCGAGCGCGACTCCGGAGGCGACTCCGCGGCGTCGAGGCCGACATCCGCGGGATGCCTCACGCGCGCATCTCCCGGCCCGCCGCCGGCATCAGGCGCACGTGCGCGTGGTGCTCCAGGGTCTCTGAGATCGCCCGCTCGACCTGCCCGAGGGTCTGCCCCGAGGCGCTCGGGGTCTCTGCGAGCGGCGCCCCCAGGGCGTCGGTCATGAACGCGTACGCATCCTCCCCCAGCGCGAACGAGCCTGCCTCGCACGCTCCGCACACCACTCCGCCCGCCGCCCCGGAGAACCCCACCAGGTGCTCGCGCTCCCCGCAGCACGCGCACGCGCCCAGCTGGGGCGCGAGACCCGCGGCCAGGAGGAGCTTCAGGCGAAACGCGAGCCCCCGCTCGCGCGTCGCGCTCGCGGGCTCCTCGTCGAGCAGCGCGAGCTTCCGGCAGAGCAGGTTGAACACTCCCGGGTGCGGGTCCCCGCTCTCGAAGATCCGCCCCACCGCGTCGCAGTCCCGCGCCGCCGCGTCCAGCGCCCCGGCGTCCGCCCGCAGCCGCGCATGGCCCTCGATCGTCTGCGCCCCCGTCACCGTCATCAGCTCCCCCCGCCCCTCGTGCAGGTCCAGGCGCAGCCGGAAGAACGGCTCGAGGCGCCCCCCGAAGCGGCTCCGCGTCCGCCGCACCCCCTTGGCGATCGCCCCCACCACCCCCCGGTGGGGCGTGTAGACCCGCAGGATCCGATCCGCCTCCCCGTAGCGCATCGAGCGCAGCACCACCGCCTCCGTCTTGATCGGCCCCGCCATCCTTCTCAGTCTAGGGCCGGCGCCGGCCGACGGAGCGCATCGCTATACTTTATGAAGTAATGAGTCAGATCACCGTTTACACCACCGAGCCCTGCTCTTTCTGCGCCCGCGTCAAGGGACTCCTCGAGTCTCGCGGCCTCGACTTCACCGAGGTCAACCTCTCCAAGGACCCCCCCGGCCGCCTCGAGCTCGCCCGGCGCACCGGCATGATGAGCTTTCCCCAGGTCCTCCTCGGCGAGGACCTCATCGGCGGCTACGCCGAGATCCTCGCCGCCGCCGAGGACGGGCGCCTGGACGAGCTCACCCGCGCCTGAGCCGCTGGCAGGTCTCGCACACGTACGTCCCCCGCCCTGCCACCACCAGCTTCGTGATCGGCCCCCCGCACCGCCCGCACGGCTTCCCCGCCCGGCGGTGCACGCGAAACTCGTCCTGGAAGGACCCCCGGAAGCCGTCCACGTGACGGAAGTCCTCGACGCTCGCCCCCCGCGCCTCGATCCCCGCCTCCAGCACCTCGATCACCGCATCGCGCAGCCCCGCGTACTGTGCGAGCGTCAAGCTCCCCGCCGCCCGCCGCGGGTGGATCCGCGCCCGGTACAGCGCCTCGTCCGCGTAGATGTTCCCCACCCCCGCCACCCGACGCTGATCCAGCAGTAACGCCTTGATCGGCGCTCGGCGCCCCCGCGCCAGCCCGCGCAGGTGCTCCGCCGTGAAGCCCTCCTGTAAAGGCTCGAGACCCAGACGGGCCGCGAAGAACTCCTCCAGCGCCCCCTCCCCGTGGAGCACCTCCCCCGTCCCGAACCGCCGCGGGTCCACGATCACCAGCCGCCCCGCCCGCGCCCGCCCGCGGCGCAGGCTCATCCGCACCCGCACGTGCCCCGGCTCGGCCTCGGGCTCGTACAGCACCGCCCCCGTCATCCGCAGGTGCTGCACCAGGAACGTCCCCTCGTCCAGCTCCCACACCAGATACTTCCCCCGGCGCCCCAGCGAGAGCACCCGCCGGCCCTCCAGCGCCTCCTCCATCCTCCGTGGCGCCCACGGGCGCGACCACCGCGCGTCCAGAACCCGCACCCCCTGAAGGCGCGCCCCCTCCACGATCGGCGCCAGCTGGCGCCGCACCGTCTCCACCTCCGGCAGCTCCGGCACCTCAGGCGCCCCTCCCGGACTGCCCGGGCGCATTTTCCGGCTGCGCTGCCTCCACCGGACGGCCCTCCCCGTCCAGAAACGACGCTCCCGGTAGGTCCCGCGCCTCCCGGCCGGTCAACCAGCGCAGGATCGTCGCCCCCACGTCCGCCAGGGGGCCCTCGTGGCGCACCCCCCACCCCGGGCCCCGCAGCGCCGCGCCGCTCACCGCCAGCAGCGGCGCGTGCTCGCGCGTGTGATCCGTCCCCGCGTGGGCCATGTCCACCCCGTGATCCGCCGTCACGATCAGCAGGTCCTCCTCACGTAGATCCCCCAGCAGATCCCCCACCGCGCCGTCGATCTCCCGCAGCGCCCCGTAGAAGCCCTCGAAGTCCTTCCGATGTCCGTACACCTGGTCCGTCTCGATCAGATTCACGAAGATCAGCCCCTCCGGGGCCTCCGACAGGAGCGCCCGCGTGCTCTGGAGCGCCTGCGCGTTGCTCGCCCCCGGGCGGACCTCGCTCACGCCCACCCCCGCGAAGATGTCCGAGACCTTCCCCTCCCCGTACACCCGCGAGCGCGCCCCCTCGAGCTCCTCCAGGTAGCTCCGACTCGGGGGCTCGAGCGCGAAGTCCCGTCGCCCCTCCGCTCGGCGAAAGCTCCCCTCCCCTCCTGTGAACGGACGCGCGATCACCCGCCCCACCCCGTCCTCGCCCGTCATCGCCGCCCGCGCCGCCCCACACGCTCGGTAGAGCTCCTCAAGGCCCACTCGATCCACGTGCGCCGCCAGCTGCAGCACCGAGTCCTGCGAGGTGTACAGGATCAGCTCCCCCGTCCGCAGATGCTCCGCGCCGAAGTCCTCGATCGCCGCGATCCCGTTGTACGCGCGGTTGCAGATCACCCCGTGCCCCATCGCCGCCACGAGCCGCTCCACCGTCTCCCGTGGGAACCCCTCCGGGTAGGTCGGCGGCGGATTCCCCATCACCACCCCCATCAGCTCCCAGTGCCCCGCCGTCGAGTCCTTCCCCGGCCCCTGTGCGTGCAGCCGTCCGTACACCCCCGGGCCCACCCGTGGCGTCACCCCCTCGATCGGCGCGATCGCCCCCAGGCCCAGACGCTCCAGGCTCGGCAGCTCGAGGCCCCCGAGCGCCTCCGCCAGATGCGCCAGCGTGTTCGTCCCCTCGTCCCCGTACTCCCCCGCGTCCGGGAGCGCCCCGATCCCGCACGCGTCCATCACCAGCACCACCGCCCGCCGTTCCCTGCGCAGCCCCTCGCTCACCCCGCCAAGCCTATGGGTTCGCCGAGAGGTCGGCCCCGGGGCCGACCTGATCGGGACGCTCGGGGGTCCGGCTCGCGCGCCGCGCGCGGGGGTGCGCGTTGAAGTACGCCTCCTTCAGCCGGTCCGCCGAGAGGTGCGTGTAGATCTGCGTCGTCGCCAGATCCGCGTGCCCGAGCATCTCCTGCAGCGAGCGCAGGTCGCAGCCGCCCGCGAGCACGTGCGTCGCGAAGGTGTGCCTGAGCGTGTGCGGGCTCATCTTCCCCTCCAGGCCCGCCCGGCGCGCGTGGCCCTGGATCACCTTGTAGAGGCCCTGGCGCGTCAGACCCCCCCCGCGCCGGTTCACGAACAGCCTCGACTCCACCCGCACCCCCACCCGCGCCGGGCGCCCCCGCTCGCAGTAGACCCGCACCGCCCGCACCGCCTCCGAGCCCACTGGGACCAGCCGTTCCTTCGAGCCCTTCCCCCGCGCCCGCAGCACCCCCTCCTCCAGGTCCACGTCCGCCAGCTCCACCCCCACCGCCTCCGAGACCCGCAGCCCGCACGCGTACATCAGCTCCAGCACCGCCCGGTCGCGCAGCGCCGGCGGCTCCGTCCCCTTCGGCTCGCGGAGCAGGCGCTCGACCTCGTCGCGCGAGAGCACCCGCGGGAGGCGCTGGGAGGCCCGCGGCCCCCGCAGCTCAGCCGTGGGGTCGTGCGCGATCATCTCCTCCCGGCGCAGGTGCCGGTAGAAGGAGCGCAGGCACGCCGCCTTGCGCTGCAGCGTCGCCGGCCCCACCGGCGCGCGGAGCTCCCCTCCTCGGGCCAGCTCCGCCAGGAACGCCGCCAGGTCCCCGTGATCGACCTCCAGCGGTCCAACCCCCCGGCGCTCAAGGAACTCCCCGAGCTGCTCCAGGTCGGTCCGGTATGCCTCCAGGGTGTTCTGAGAGAGCCCCCGCTCGAGCTCCAGGTAGGCCAGGAAGTCGAGTCTCAGGGTCGCCAGGCGCGTCTGCGAGCTCACATCGCGAGCTTCGACGCCGACTCCTCCGAGCCCTCCTCCTCTTCCTCACGCACCCGCAACGCCATCTCCGCCAGCGCCCCCCCGGCCGCGAGCGCCGCCGCGAAGAACAGCGGGTCCTCCGCCAGCCTCCGCCCCATCGTCACCGTCGGCAGCCCGCTCGCCGCGAACGCCGGCAGGTCCACCGTCGCGCGGCGCCAGTCGTGGCGCGCGATCCGCGCCGGGCGCTCCACGTCCAGCCCGAGCTCCAGCTGCGGGGACTCCTTCCTGCGCCCTCCGAAGACCGACCCCAGGCCCGCGCGCAGCTCCGCCCCGACGGGGGAGCGCATCCCCGCCGGCAGCGCCACCGTCACCGGCTCCAGCAGCAGGTCCAGGACCGTCAGCGTGTGGTGTGAGATCCCCCGGTGCCGCGGCCGGTGGTCCCCCGAGGACATCCGCGCCACCAGCACCGTCGGGCAGCCCAGCGCCAGCGCCACCTGCGCGGAGTCCAGGGCGACCATCCCGCCGTGCCCGAGCGCCGAGCCCGAGCCCACGATCCCCGGGCCCGGCCCGCAGATCGCCGCGTCCCACCGAAGCCTCCGCAGACCGTGGTGCAGCGCCCCCGCCGTCGTGATCGCCTCAGCCTCCCCGCCGAAGCTCGCCCCCGCCGTCAGGTGGCCCGCCAGCAGCTCCCGCTCGCGCAGCTCCCGCACCACCCGCGAGTGCCCCCCCGGGAGCGCCCCCCCGGCCGTCTGCACATATCCGAGTCGAAGTCCCGGCGCGGCCGTCGCAAAGGCGTGCGCGACCCCCGCGAGCTGTCCGTGCAGCGCGAGCACGCCCACCGGTCGTGAGAGCGGGAGCTCCAGATGCTCCCGGAGCTCCGGGTCTCCGTCCTCCTCGACCGTCTCCACCGCGTGCTGGAGGCTCGTGTAGTTCAGCTTCATCGCCCCCGCCCGCCCCGCCCCCTCGGCCTCGAGGCCCCGGGAGAGGTTCACGTGGACGACGTCAAAGCCCCCCGAGCCCAGGCCCAGGTCGGCCGCCTCTACGTTCACGATCACCTCGTCCCCCACCTCCGCCCGTCCGAGGAGGGCCACGTCGACGATCGCCGCGCGGCGCTCGCCGGCGAGGTCGATCATCAGGGCCTGCTCGGGGCCCTCCGGCGGGCCGGCCTCGAGCACGCTCGCTCTGCGGAGCTTCAGCAGCGACATCACCGGGAAGCTATCGCGCCGGGGAGGGCGCCTGCTCCGCGACCGCGTCCGGGAGCGCGAGCGCCACGTCGAGCACCCCCTCGAGTGCCGCCACGCTCACCCGCTCGCCCGGCTCGTGGTTGCGCTCGGTCCCGTTCGCCAGGTTCACCGTCGGCAGACCCTGCGCGATCAGCGCGTTCGCGTCCGAGCCCCCCCCGCTCGCCACCAGCCGCGGCTCGTAGCTGCACCGCTCGAGCGCTCCGAGCGCCGCCCTCACCGCAGGCGCGTCCTCTGGGGTCCAGTAGCCCGCGAACGTCCGCTCCAGGGCGACGTCCACGTCGCACTCGCACTCCGGCAGGTTCGCCGCGTCCTGCGCACGCTCGATCAACTCCGAGACGAGCCCCTCCGCGCGCTCTGCCTGGAGGCTCCGCACCTCCGCGATCAGCGTGCAGCGCTCCGGGACCACGTTCATCGCGCTCCCCCCCTCGATCCTCCCCACGTTCACCGTGCTTTCCCCGTCCACCCGGCCCAAAGGCATCTCCGCGACCGCCCGCGCCGCCGCGAGGATCGCGCTGCGGCCGTCCTGCGGACGGACCCCCGAGTGCGCCGCGGCGCCCCGGAAGGAGATCTCCACGCGGAAGTGAAACGGCGAGGCCACGATCACCTCGCCGATCGGCGAGGCGTGGTCGAAGACGTACCCCAGCTCGCTCCGGAGGCCCCCCGCGTCGAAGGCCCGCGCACCCGCCAGCGCCCGCTCCTCCCCGACCGTGAACAGCAGCTCCACCCCGACCGGGGGTGGGGACTCGCACAGGCGACGCGCGAGCGCGAGCAGCACCGCGATCGCCGCCTTGTTGTCCGCTCCCAGGATCCCCTCGTTCGCGTTCTCATAACCCCCTTTCAGGAGCACCGGCTCCACGGGCGCCGCGAGCGGGACCGTGTCCATGTGCGCGCACAGCAGGAAGCTCGGGCCCTCCTCCCGCGCGGGTATCCGCACGAGCAGGTTTCCGCAGTCAGAGCCCGCCTGCGGACCCGCCTCGTCCTCGTGGACCTCGAGGCCGAGCTCGAGGAGCTCCTGCACGACCCGCTCCGCGCACGCGCGCTCCCGCCCGGACGGGCTCTCGATCCGGCAGAGCTCGACGAAGAGCTCCCCCAGACGTCGGCGCTCCTGCGGGCTAGCCCCGATGAGCGGCTGCGCCGATCTCATCGCCCTCCGCGTCTCCCTCCTCGTTCTCCGCCTGCGCGCGCTCTAGCGCCGCGGCGACGAACTCGCGGAAGAGCGGCGCGGGGCGCTCCGGGCGGGACTTGAACTCGGGGTGGAACTGCGAGGCCAGGAAGAACGGGTGTCCCTCGAGCTCCACGACCTCGACCAGGCGCTCGTCGGGCGAGGTCCCGCCGATCCGCAGGCGCGCACCGGCCTCGTCGACCGCGTCCCCCGTGAGGCGCTTGCGCAGCAGGTTGTTCACCTCGTAGCGGTGGCGGTGGCGCTCGTAGACGACCGCCTCCCCGTAGATCTCCCGCACGTGCGAGCCCTCGTGGAGCTTGATCGGATCGGCCCCCAGGCGCATCGTCCCGCCGAGGTCCGCGACCTCCTTCTGCTCGGGCAGCAGGTCGATCACGGGGTAGGGGGTCTCCAGGTCGAACTCCGTCGAGTTCGCCCCCTCCATCCCCGCGACGTGCCGCGCGAACTCCGCCACCGCGATGTGCATCCCCAGGCAGATCCCCAGGTAGGGGATCCGCTGCTCGCGCGCGACCCGCGCCGCGACGATCTTCCCCTCGATCCCCCGTCCCCCGAAGCCACCGGGGATCAGGATTCCGTCCGCGCGCTCCAGCTGCTCGCGCGCGTGGCGGGCCGTGAGCGGGTCGTGCCGGCCCATCCCCTCCTCGCCCGAGCCCTCCAGCCGTTCGGCGTCGATCCACTCGATCTGCACCCGGCACCCCTGCAGCGAGCCCGCGTGGCGCAGGGCCTCGCAGACCGAGAGGTAGGCGTCCTCGAGCTTGATGTACTTCCCCACCAGCGCGATCCGCACCGTCCGCGTCGCGGCCGCCGCACGCTCGATCTGCTCCCGCCAGCCCGAGAGCTCGGGCTCGCGGGCCTGCATACCGAAGTGCTCCAGGACCGAGTCGTCCACGCCCTGCTCGCGAAAGGCCAGCGGGACCTTGTAGATGTCGTCCACGTCGTGCGCGGAGACCACCGCGCTCAGCGGCAGGCTCGCAAAGAGCGCGATCTTCTTGCGGATCTCCTGCGAGAGCG
>DASZFE010000144.1:0-7414 GCA_035940155.1 Solirubrobacteraceae bacterium
CCCGTTCGCGGCGTGCTGGGAGGCCTGGACGGCGTTGGCCCGGGCGAGCGCGAGCCAGTGCCCGTCGCCGACGGCCTTGCCGTAGGCCATCATCCACTGCAGGAAGATCGAGTCGTACAGCGGCGCGAAGTTGTACTGGACGCCGTAGATCTGGGTCATCGTGTGCGCCTGTTCGGCGGCGTGTTCGCAGTAGCCGCTCTGGCCGCTCGCCCCGCAGAGGAGGTACTGGGCGTAGATGAGGGGCCCCTCGATGTAGTCGATGACGGTGCTGTGGGAGCCGCCGCTGAGGTAGAGCCCCTGGTAGCCGGTGTCGTGGGCGTCGGCCCAGGCGATGAGCTTCCGCGCCGTGGCGAGCTGGGAGCGTTCGTGGTCGAGTCCGTAGAGGAGCGTCGCCAGCAGGGCGTCCGCGGCGAGGGCCTCGCCGGAGTGGTAGGGGTGGGTCGTGTTCCACCACATCCCACCCCCGCCCGCGGCGTCCCAGCCCTGGCCGGCGACGAAGGTCAGGGCGCGGCGGGCGTCGTGGAGGTAGCGGCTCTCACGGGTGGCCCTGTATGCCTCGGTGAAGGCGACGCCGAGCCAGCCGTTGTCGTCGAACCAGGCCTCCGCGCCCCGGTATTTGTCGTTGGGGTAGGGGGCGTAGCCGTTGAGATGGGGGTTCCAGTAGCTCTCCGAGGCACGTGCGAAGCGATCGACGAGCGCCCGCCGGACCGAGGAGGGCGAGGCGAGCTCGGCGGCGTTGGCGGCTTCGAACATCCGCACCTCCCCCCAGATCGTCAGCAGTGGGTAGGCGCCGGTGCAGTGGAGGTACTCGCAGTACCAGCCGCCCGAGCCCCAGCTGGAGCGCTGTCGCATCCCTTCTTCGGCGAGGTGCAGATATTCGACCCGGCCGGCGGTCGCGGAGAGGCGCCCGTGGGCGAGAGCGGCGGAGGGAAGGAGCGCGAGGGAGAGAAGGCAGAGAGCGAGCGCCGGCGTCCGCTTCACCTGGAGGCGTCTGTGCCAGACCGACATACCCATCCATCGACCTGCTCCCGAGGCGCCTCAAAGTTTCTCGGGCGCGAATCCTACAAACGTCTTCCCCGCCATCGCGGCCCTGCCCACCTCCGGGCCGGGCCCCCGCCCGCGTCCTCGCGTCAGCGGCTCACGCCCGTGCGCCCGCTCGTGGCGATCGGGACGCCGCCCGACCAGTCGATCTCGAGGGACTTCTTGGTGTTCAGGAGCGCGGGGATGTTCGCGACGACCTTCCGGCCGGCGGTTTCGATCACCGCGCCGGAGTCCCCGACGTAGACGTAGCGGCCGTCGTAGGAGTGCTGGACCCAGCCTCCCCGACCGCAGTCGTACGCGCAGGGGGTCTCGGTGCCCGTGAGCCCCGCAACCGGGATCGCGGCGAGCTGTTTGGGCGCGACGCCTTCGGAGACCCGGGAGACGTCGTAGGCGTGGACCTCCCGGTGGACGGTGTCGATCACGTAGAGCTGGTTTCCGTCGGGCGAGAGCGAGGCGCCGTGGCTGGGCCCCGTGAAGGGGAATCCGGGCGGGACGGACCCGAAGGAGATGGTGAAGAGGACCTTCCCGGTGGTGATGTTCGAGACCTGGAAGCCGTCGAAGTGGGTCGCGGTGGTGTAGGCGAGCATCCGTTTGCTGTCGATCGTGAAGGGCCGCACGGTGTTCACGAGCGGGCCGATCCCGCGGACCTTTCCGGTGGTCGTGTCGTAGACGTCGAGGTAGTTGTAGTCGCGTCCTCCGAGATAGACGTAGCGCCCGTCGTTCGAGACGACCGTGTTGTGCGCCCCGGAGCCTCCCTGGATCTTTCCTATCAGCGCGCCGTCTGAGGTGTCGAGGATGTTCCAGATGCCGCTCGGGGTGTTCTCGCCGGTGGGCATGTAGAGCCGCTTCCCGTCGGGGCTCACCTGGCCGGAGTCGATTCCGGTGCCCAGGTGGACGGTCCACACGATGGTGTTCTTGAGGAGGTCGTAGGCGAGCACCGAGCCGTTGAACCCCACGCCGTCGCCGCCGTAGGAGATGAACAGCCTGTGCGTGCCCGGGGAGACGGTCGCCCCGCGGACCCCTTCGTTGGTCTGCGGGAGGTTGATCGTCTTGACGAGCCTCCAGCCTTTGTCGGCGTCATAGACGGTGATCGTCCCGTCGACGAAGACGTACTCGAGGTGTTCGATGCTCGGGGCGCCCGTCACGACGGCGGTCTGCGCGGAGATCGCCGGCGCGGAGGAGCCGGCCGCGTTGGCGGCGGTCACCGAGACGCGCAGCGTGCTCTTGACGTCCGCGCTCTCGACCGTATGGGTCGAGGAGCTCGCGCCTGGGATCCCGACGCATTTCCCTCCCAGCGCGTCGCAGCGCTCCCAGGCGTACGCGTACGACGTCGGCCCCCCCGACCACGTGCCCGTCGAGGCTTTCAGCTGCGCGCCCTGCCGCGCGGCCCCGGAGATCGTCGGCGGCGAGGTGTTGACGGGCTTGGTGGGCGGGGTCGTCGGCGTGTAGAGCGCGTAGAGCGACATCTGCTGGTTGTCCTTCGTGACCGACCCGAACGGGTTCGAGGGCCCGGAGGCGTAGGTGTTGGCGTTGTAGTCCCGCGCGCCCGTGACGGCGTCATAGCGGTAGCCTCCGACGTCGGCGCTCGCGCCGGTGAGGACGCCGATCCAGTACCTCCCGGGGGAGAGCTTCACGGCGGACGGGAAGCTGAGGTGATACCACCCGGCGGCGCTCGTGTTGGTGAACGTCAGCTGCGCCGTGGCGCCGAGGAGCACACCCGGGGCGCCGCCGGAGTCCGCGTAGAGCACCCCCTCGAGGACCTGCTGGCCGGCGTTGGGGGTCGGAGCGAGGTAGAGACGCAGTTCGCTCACCGAGCCCGCAGCGGGGAGCGGGTACTGGTTGACGCGCTTGCGGTTCGCGGCGAACCATTCCACCGAGGCCCCCACGCTCGTCTTGCCGAAGGTCGCGCTCGCCCCAGCGCTCGCCGCGCCGGCGACGCCGACGACCTGCGCGCAGGCGCAGGCGAGGATGACAGCCAGGAACCGCACACCCATCGATCCGAGCTTACAAGCCGTGGGTCTCGCGCGCGGCAGCTTCCGCCTGGGTGAGCCTGCGCTCGACCAGGTCGAGCCCGGCGTCCCAGAAGCCCGGGTCGGCGAGGTCGACGTCGACGATCCGCCCGAGCTCCTCCGGGCTCTTCGATCCGCCGGCCGCGAGGAGCTCCAGATACTGCGCCACGAAGTCCCCCCCGCGCTCCTGGTAGCGCTCGTAGACAGAAAGCGCGAGGAGCTGGCCGTAGGCATAGGCGTACACGTACCCGGGGGTGTTGATGAAGTGCGGCACGTAGGACCACCAGCTGCGGTAGCCCTCGGTGACCTCCACGGAGTCCCCGAGGAGATCCTCCTGGCTCTGCGCCCAGAGATCCCCGATGCGCGCGACCGAGAGCTCGCCCTCCTCGCAGCGGGCCGTGTGGACGCGGTCCTCGAAGCCGTTCATCGCGACCTGCCGGAAGACCGTCGCGATCGCGCCCTCGATGTCCTCCGCCAGGAGCGCCAGGCGCGAGACGGGATCGGAGTCCTCTTCGAGGAGGCGCCCAAAGACGATCGTCTCGCCGAACACCGAGGCGGTCTCGGCGAGCGTCAGCGGGGTGCCCTGGTGGAAGACCCCCTGGCGCGCGGCAAGCGCGAAGTGGACGCCGTGGCCGAGCTCGTGCGCGAGCGTCAGCACATCGTTGCGCCGGGCGGTGTAGTTCAGCAGGACGTACGGCTGCGCCGAGGGGACCGCCGAGGCGCAGAAGGCCCCGCCGCGCTTGGCCGGGCGCACGGGCGCGTCGATCCGACGCTCGGTGAAGAAGGCCCCCGCGAGCTCCCCGAGCTCGGGGGAGAACGAGGAGTAGCAGTCGAGCACGAGCTCGCGGGCCTCTGCGAAGGTGTAAGTGACCTCGTCCTCTCCGATCGCGGCCATCCGGTCGTAGTCGGCCAGGCGCTCCAGGCCGAGCACGCGGGCCTTCAGCCGGTACCACCGCCGCGGGAGCTCGTAGCGGGCGCGGACCGCCTCGATCAGCGCCCGCACCGACTCGTCGCTCGCCTCATTGGCGAGGTTCCGCGCGGCGAGCCAGTGCGGGTAGCGGCGCAGGCGGTCGTCCACTGACTTGTCGGCGAGGAGCGTGTTGAAGACGTACGCCCGCGTCCGCAGCCCGGGCGCGAGCGCCGCGGTGATCGCCTCGGCCGTCGTCCTGCGGACCTCCCGGTCGGCGAGCATCAGGCGGCTCAGCGCGACGTCGAGCGCGACCCGTTCGCCCGTCGCCCCGGCGCCCGCGTCACCGTCGGCCTCGCCCTCGCGCTCCGGAGACGGCAGCTCGCCTGCCTGTCCCCCGGCAGGGGAGGTACCCGGGAGGGTGACCTCGATCGCCGAGGTCAGCTCCTCGAAGAGCCGCGCCCAGGCGCTCGCGCCCGTGAGGGACTTCTCGGCGAGGATCTTCTCCTCGGGCTCGGAGAGCAGGTGCTCGCGGTAGCGGCGCACGTTGCGCAGGTGGTGGGCGCAGAAGTGAAGGCCCTCCCTCGCGAGGAGCTCCTCGGCGCGCTCGGGCGAGAGGGCGGCCCACTCGAGCTCGAAGAACAGGAGCGTCGTCTCGATCGCGGTCTCGCGCTCCTGGACCTTCTGCAGGAGCGCCCCCCGGGCGGGATCGGCGGTGTCCGTGGAGAAGCGCAGCCCCGCGTAGGTCCCCGCGCGGCCGACCAGTTCGTAGATCTCCCCCAGTTCGCGCATCGCCCCCGCGAGGCCCTCGGAGTCGAGCTCCTCCAGGCGGCCCGCGTAGCGCTGCGCGAAGGCCCGCGCACGCGCGAGGGCATCGTCGAGCCGGCGCTCGACCCCCGCCTCCCCCTCCCCTTCGACGAGCGGCTCGGGGTCCCACGCGGTCTGCTCGAGCTCCTCGTCCGTGGGCTGGGGGGCGGTCGTGGTCATCGTGTCCGAGAGGATATGCGCTCGGCTGGCAGGCACGATCGGAGGACTCGCACGCGAGCCTCGGCGCCGTCCGCAGGAGGTCCTAGCATCGTCAACCCCCATGCACGAGACCATTCCGACCGTCTTCCTCCTGGCCCGCCCCTCGATCGACCTCGAGGGGATGCGCGGCTACCTGCGCGACGTCGGCGGGGAGTCCTGGCTCGAGCGCCGCCTCGGCGAGATCGCGGAGGGAGGGGCAGGGCAGACGGGAGCGGAGGGCTTGAACGGCGGAGAGCTCCTGGTCGAGTTCGGCGGGCGCGCCTGCTACCGCAGCTGGGAGCCCGGGCTCAACCCGAACGTGACCCGCGTGCGCACCGACCAGCGGGAGTATTTCTTGAACATCCTCCGCAGCGCCCACGGGAGCGTTCTGGAGCACGCCAATTACTCTTTCGCTATTCGTAATTGCTCGAGAGTTTTCACCCATGAGCTCGTCAGGCACCGGGCTGGCTCGGCCTTCAGCCAGGAGAGCCTGCGCTACGTGCGGCTGACCGATATCGGCTTCCGCGTCCCCCCGGCCCTGGAGCCCGTGCGCGAGCAGGTCCTCTCGATCGTGGAGCAGCTGGAGGAGCTCCAGCGGACGGCCGCGGGGACGCTCGGGATCGACGGGGAGGGGGTCCCGTTTCACGTCAAGAAGGAGGTCACCTCGGCGCTGCGCCGTCTCGCGCCGATCGGCCTCTCCACGGACATCGTCTGGACCGCGAACGCCCGGACGCTGCGCCACGTGATCGAGATGCGCACCGCCGAGGGCGCCGAGGAGGAGCTCCGGCTCGTCTTCGACCGGATCGCCCGCGTGATGCAGGCAGAGGCGCCCGGCCTCTTCCAGGACTTCACCCGCATGGAGGACGGCTCGTGGGTGCCCGAGCACCGGAAGGTCTGAGTCCATGCGCATCGAACCCGTATCCGAAAGACCCCGAAGAAGAGTGGGGGAAATTTACTGATGCGGCCCCATGAGGGTCGAAGTAAGGTCTCCAAATGGCATCTATCATTAATCTGAATCACCCTGCGCACTATGTGCACTGGCACTTCATCCAGCTGTCGGTTTCGAACCTCGTCGTGATCATCGTGATGCTGATCATCTTCGCGCTCGCGATCGCGCTGCCCTTCCCGGGCGCCGAGCGGCGCAGGGGGAGCGCCTCATGAGCGCGGCCCCGACCCCTCACGACTCCTGGACGGTCCGCGTGCGCGAAGCCGGGGTCGCGGCGCTCCCGCCCGAGAAGCTCCTCCCCGACGGCCAGCCGACCTACGTGGCCTCCTGGATCTACGTCTTCGGCGTCCTCACGATCGCCTCGCTCATGACGATCATCGGCTCGGGCCTGATCCTGACCCTGAAGGGACCCGCCTGGTGGCACGTGGCCTCGATCGGGCATTTCTTCAACAGCATCCACCTCTGGGCCGTGGAGCTCTTCTTCTCCTTCATGGTCATCCACCTCTGGGGCAAGTACTGGATGGCCGCCTGGCGCGGGGGCCGCGCGCGTGTGTGGATCACCGGAGCGGTCACCTTCCTGATCGCGATCCCGGCGGCGCTCACCGGGTACGTCTCCCAGCAGAACTTCGACTCCCAGTGGATCTCCACGCAGGCCAAGGACGCGATGAACGCGACCGGGGCCGGGGCGTTCTTCAACACGATGAACTTCGGGCAGATGTACAGCTACCACATCCTCCTCTTCCCGATCGCCGTGCTCGCGCTCGTGACCGCGCACGTCCTGCTCGTGCGTCGCCACGGCGTCGTCCCGCCGTTCGTCCTGGACCGCGCGGACGGTGGTGGCGGCGGCGGAGGTGGGGGCGGCGGTGCGAGCGAGCCGCCCGGCCCCTCCGCCGGAGGTGGCGGCGGCGAGGTCCGGCCGGAGGCAACCCCCGTGGGCGCCGGGAGCCCGGGAGCGCAGTCATGAGTCGTGCGGGCCGCTCGAGCGGCAAGGAGGAGACGACAGAGTGGAAGGGGGGCTACGCGCCCTACGACCTCGTCAGAGAGCTCTTCATCGCCCTCGGCTTCGTGGTCGTGCTGACGGTCGTGCTGGCGATCCTCTTCTCCTCGCCGGATGACAAGCCGAGCACGATCGCCCGATGGTCGCGGCAGAATCCGCTCAACTTCGTCACGACCGCGACGGCCGAGCTCGACGGCAAAAGCCCCACGGCCGAATACGGTCCGCCCTACAACCACAACGGCGAAGGCCAGCACGCGGCATTCCTCCGCCCGCAGAAGTGGCTCGGCGTCTCCCATCCGATCGATACGGCCGGCGAATTCGTGATCGATCCGCTGAAGAGCATTCCGGTGAACCCAGCGCTGAGCTCGGCGGTCGCCGCCTACCAGGCTGCGCCGACGAAGACTCAGGAAACATGGACCAAAGCGTATGCCGAAGGCCTGGAAAAACTCGAAGAAGCGGTGAAAAAGAACCCCTCGGCGACCGTCGTGGGAAGCAACGGCTCGCTCGAG
>DASZFE010000145.1:0-2642 GCA_035940155.1 Solirubrobacteraceae bacterium
GCCCCCCTTGCCACCTTTGCCACCCGAGCCGCCCCCCGAAGATCCTTTGGAGGCCGATTCCAGTTCCGATTCCGAGGAGGACCCCGAGCCAGGCGAGGGCGAGTGTGAGGATCCCGAGCCCGGGGAGGGGGAGGGCGTCGAGCCCGAGATGCTCGGCGGGAGCGACGCCAGCGGGGCGCCCCTGGCCACGCCCGCGCCCGACGTGCCCGTGCCCCCCGCGAGCGTCAGGCGCAGCGGCGCGCGACGCGCCTGCGCGGCATCCGCGCCACCGCGGACAGCCACGCCCGTGAGCACCCCGAAGCCGAGCATCGCGAGCACCATGAGCGCCGCGACTCCCGGACCCGGGAGCGAGAGACCGGACGGTCGCGCATCAGCCTCCGCCTCCCCCAGCAGCCGCTCGAGCTCCGCGAGCTCCGCGTCGCGCTCCTGCAGCGCCGCCGCGCGGCGCACCAGGACATCCAGGCGGAAGTGATCCCGGATCGCCATCTCGTACGTCAGGCCGCCCAGATCCCAGTGGAGCTTCGCCACCTCCGCCGCGAGCTCCTCGCGGCGGCGGCGCAGCGAGTCCAGCGAGTCCCCCTCGCCCGCCATCAGCCCGTCGTGACCACGTTCGGCAGGTTCCGCGACTTCTGCTCATAGCTCTGCCCGCTTTCGCCCGAGCCCGACGGGGACGTGCCCGACGGAGTTGAAGATTTGCCCGACGACCCCCTCCCCGAGGAGGACTTGCCCGAGGAGCCCTTGCCGGAGTGAGACCCGCCGGAGGAGCCCTTCCCGCCCGAGGAGCCCTTCGCGCCCGAGCCCGTCCCTTCCGCGCCTTCCGCGCTCGACAGGCCCGTGCCCGTAGAGCTCGCGCCCGGCGACGCGCCCGCGCCCGTGCCCAGTGCGCCCCCCGTCCCGGCTGCGCCCGCGCCCGACCCCGGCACCGTGATGATCGTCGCCCCCGAGCCCCCCGTCCCCGCCGAGCGCCCGATCAGGACCCCCACCCCCATCGCCAGCAGCAGCACCCCCACCCCCGCCAGCAGCGTCGCCCCGTTCGGCCGGCCCGATATACGGCCCCGCCTCCGGGACCCTCCCGGGGTGCCCGGCCCCCCCGACGAGCCCGGGCCCCCCGCCGGGGCCGCCCCGCCGCCGAGGACCGAATCCGCGCCCGCCCCGTCCAGGAACCGGCTCCGCGCGACCGTGCGGCGCGAGCCGCACTCCAGGCAGTAGAGCTGATCGTCCGCAACCCTCGCGCCGCACTGCGCGCACGTGGCGCTCTCCGTCGAGACGGTCGTAGTGGGGGAATCCGCGGGCAAGACGACTCAACCGTATGCTCCCCGGCCCCCCGCCCCCGGGAGTGACCATTTGGTGAACAAACCCGATTTCGTCACCAGACTTTCACCTTTGCGGACCCGCCCCGCACTAATCTCGCGTTCAAACCATGCTCGGCAACGGTCACGCAGACGCAGGCGAACAGTGGGTCGCCAACGGCGGCGCCCCCGCCGAGGCCGCGCGCGCGCAGATCCTGCGCTACGCCAACCTCGAGCTCCGCCCCGCCGAGTTCCAGGCCCTCGTCGACGGCCGCCGCACCGGGCTCACCGTCCGGGAGTTCCAAGTCCTCTACGCCCTCGCCGAGCACGAGGACCACGTCGTCCCCCGCGCCGAGATCTACCGCCGCGTCTGGGAAGGCGAGATGAAGCACCGCGAGCGCGCCGTCGACGTCTTCGTCCGCAAGGTCCGCAACAAGCTCGCCCTCGCTGCCCCCGGGTGGGCCTACATCCACACCCACTTCGGCATCGGCTACCGCTTCACCCCCGAGCGCACCCCCACCGCCGTCCTCGGCCGGGCCCCCGCGCCCTCCCGGCCCCTCTGAGCCGGGGCGGGGCCACGGGCCGGTCGTGGTCGGGCCATGCGCGAGGCCCGCGATGCCGATCCACGGCCCGGCGCCCGCGCCGCGACTATTTCCCTTCCGCGTTCACCGCCCCCGGCGTCTTGTTGTACGCGCAGCGGAAGCTCTGCGGCTGGCTCACCGGCTGCGAGCCCGCGAAGCCGCCCTTCTGGCCGTTGCTGTAGACCGTCACGTACTGCAGCGTTTCCGGTTCGGGCACCGCGGGGACCGGCACCGGGTTCGGTTCGCCCGTCTGCGGGTTCCCCGTCGCCCCCTGGCTCACCCCCTCCGAGCCCGCCGCGTCCGACCCCGCCTGCGTCGTCACCAGCGTCGAGCTCATCTCCCGCTGGTCCTGCAGGCCGCGTAAGGGGTCCTGCGCCACCGTCGCCGTCAGCGGCGAGTCGTGGATCGTCGACTCGATCTTCACCCGGTTCACCGCCCCCAGGAGCTGCGCCGCGCTCGGCAGGTACCCCCCTTCTTCCACGCACTTCCGGCTCGCCCAGATGTAGTCGTTCTTCCCCAGCTCCTCGTTCGTCAGCGGGAACGGCGCCGTGTCCATGCACCAGCTCCCCAGGTCCACGCTCTTCGGCGGGCACGACCCCGAGATCTGTTCGGCCGTCAGCCCGTCCACCCGGGTCGCCTCCTTCGCGAGCTTCACCGTCGGAATCGCCGCCGCGGGGAACTTCCTGTTCGCCCCCAGCAGCAGCAGCGCGTGCGGCGCCGGCCGCGAGCTCACCCGCACCCCGCTGATCCGCGCGACCGCATTGGAGATCGC
>DASZFE010000146.1:0-3493 GCA_035940155.1 Solirubrobacteraceae bacterium
ATCCTGGCGTCGGTGGCGGCACAGTTCACGAGCCACCTGTCCTACTCGCGCTACCAGGCGCCGATGGAGGCGCTGACGAACGGGTACCGCCTGGCGTACCTGATCGGGGCGGCCTTCGCGGGGTGCGCGGCGGTGGTGACCTTCAGGCTGATCCCGGCTCGGGCGGCACAGGCGGCGGGGCAGGCGCGGGCGGATGCGCAGGGACAGGGGCAGGCGCGAGCGGCGGGGGCGCCGGCGAGGTGAGGCGGGCGGGTCTGAGGCTGCCGAGGTGGGCGCTCACGGGCTTGGCGCTCGCCGGGGCGGGGCTTGCGGGCCTGGTGCTGAGCGGATGCGGGGAGGGCGCCCCAGGGGTGGTGCGGGTGGCGCAGGTGGGGAGCCTCGCGAGCGCGCGGATGGCGGCGGGGAACCCGGTGGCGGTGTCGCCGCAGCCGGGGACGCCGGACGCGTCGCCCCGGACGCAGATCAGCTTCCTGGGCCCCCCGGGGACGCGGGTGGTGGAAGTGAAAGCGGTGGGGTCACGGAGCGGGGCGCACGGGGGGCGGATCGAGGGGTACTCGACGGGGACGGGCGCGAGCTTCCTCCCGGAGAGGCCGTTTGTGGCGGGCGAGAGGGTGGGCGTGGTTGCGCGTGTGGAGGTTCCGGGGGGGTCCTCGGCGAGCGGGACCGCGGCGGGAGTGGTGGCGCGGACGAGCTTCACGGTCGCGCGGGAGGTGCCGGTGAGCCAGGCGGGCTTCCCGCGGAGCCCGGGCGACCCGGGGGCGGTCCAGCACTACCGCTCGGCTCCGGGTTTGACGCCCTCGACGGTTCAGATCACGACGCCGGCGCGTCCGGGGGGGGCGAGCGGGGACCTGTTCCTCGCGCCCTACCAGGGCCGGGGGAGCGCGGGGCCGATGATCGCCGAACAGGACGGGTCGCTGGTGTGGTTTCACCCGCTCCCGGCGGGGGAGGTGGCGACGAACTTCGAGGTCCAGGAGTACGGGGGGCGGCCGGTGCTGACGTGGTGGCAGGGGCGGGTCCTGCAGGTGGGCTTCGGGGTCGGGGAGGACGTGATCTACGACGACTCCTACCGGCGCGTGGCGATGGTGCGGGCGGGGAACGGCTACCACGCGGACCTGCACGAGATCCGCGTGACCCCGCAGGGGACGGCGTGGATCGACGTCTTCGAGCCGATCCGGACGAGCCTCGCCGAAGTCCACGGCTCGAGCCGGGCGGTCCTGCTGGACGCGGTGGTGCAGGAGATCGATGTGCGGACGGGCCTGGTGATGTGGGAGTGGCACGCCCTCGGGCACGTGGCGCTCTCGGAGTCCAACGACCCGCTCCCGCCGGCGAGCTACCCGTGGGACTACATCCACGTGAACTCGGTCGATCCGGGCGGCGAAGGGGGCGGCACGGGGCCCGGCGAAGGCGCGTCGGCGCCGGGCGTGCCGGGCGGCGCCCACTGGCCGGGGCCCGCGGGCCAGGTGCTGCTCTCGGCGCGGAACACGTGGGCGCTGTACGACGTGGACATTCACACCGGGGCGATCCTCTGGCGCCTGGGGGGGCGGCGCAGCAGCTTCGCGCTCGGCGCGGGGACGCGAACGTACTGGCAGCACGACGCGGAGTGGCGGTCGGGGGGGCTGATCTCGGTCTTCGACAACGGCACGGACCCGCCGAAGGAGCCCCAGACGCGCGGGGTGCTCTTGCGCCCGGACCTCGCGAACCACACGGTGAGCCTCGCGCGGGCCTTCGTGAACCCCTCGCGGAGGCTGCTGGCGAGCAGCCAGGGGAACGTCCTGGCGCTGCCGGGGGGGCGGTGGCTGATGGGCTACGGGGGCCTCCCGGACTTCACCGAGTACGGCCCCTCGGGCGAGGTCCTGCTCGACGGGACCCTGGGGCGGGAAGTGCAGAGCTTCCGGACCTACCTGGCGCCCTGGAGCGGGCAGCCCGGGACGCCCCCGGCGCTCGCCGCGCAGCGCGTGGGCGGGGGTGGGGTGGAAGTGGAGGCGAGCTGGAACGGCGCGACCGACGTGGCCTCCTGGCAGGTCCTGGTCGGTGCGCGAGGCGCGGGCGCACCGGGTGCGGGCACGCCCGGAGCGGGCGCCGCGCCGGGCGCCCTGACCCCGGTCGCGACTGTCCCGAGGCGGGGGTTCGAGACGACGATCCACCTCAGCGGCGCCGCAGCGGCGGGGGCGAGGGCGGCCAGGGCGGAGATCGTGGTGCGGGCGCTGGACTCCGCGGGCCGGACGCTCGCCACCTCGCTGCCGGCGCATCCCTCTTAACGAATCCCTAACATGGGCCGGGAAGTTCCCAGCCCTGGCAACTTCCCCAACCCTGGCAACGATACGAGGAGACTCGATGAAGCTGATTGGAGCAGGCATGCCGCGCACGGGCACGCTGACGCAGAAGGTGGCGCTTGAAATGCTCGGCCTCGGGCCCTGCTACCACATGGTCGACGTCCTCGCCGACCTCGACCAGGCGGCCCTCTGGGGTCGCGCGCTCGACGGCGAGGGGCCGTGGGCGGAGATCTTCGAGGGCTTTCACTCCACGGTGGACTGGCCCGGAGGGTACTTCTACGAGGAGCTGATCGAGGTCTACCCCGAGGCGAAGGTCCTCCTGAGCGTGCGCGACCCGGAGGAGTGGGCGGCGAGCATGATCCGGACGGTCTGGGCGGTGCGCAACGGGGAATCCCTGATCCGCGCCCTCTCCGACGCGCAGGCCCACGTGAACCCGCAGTGGCGGGACTTCGTGGAGATGATCGATCGGCTCCTGTGGCAGGAGACCGGGACCTTCGCCGCGGGCCACGCGGACACGGCCGATCTGATCGCGGGGATGGAACGCCACAACGAGGCGGTCAGGCGCACGGTGCCGGCGGAGCGGCTGCTGGAGTGGAGCGTCACCGAAGGCTGGGAGCCGCTGTGCGAGTTCCTCGGGGTCCCCGTGCCGGAGGCGCCCTTCCCGCACCTGAACGACAGCGCGGAGTTCGAGGCCCGGGTCGTCGACGGCTCGCTGCTGGCGCTCAACGCGTGGCGCGGGGATCCTGATCCGATCGGAGAGCAGGCGGCGCCGGTCGCCTGATCCAAGACGGTCTTAGAAAACCGGGGTCTCGGTGTAGTCGCCGAAGACTTCCTGGAGGGATTCGACGATCTCGCCCTCGGTGGCCTCGGCGCGGGCGCACTCGATCAGGGGGTCCATGAGGTTGCGGTCGGGGTGGGCGGCGTCCTCGCGCAGCGCGGCGAGGGCGCGCTCGACCGCGGCGCCATCGCGGGCGGCGCGGGCGGCCTTCAGGCGGCCGATCTGCTTGGCTTCGAGGGCGGGGTCCACGCGGAGGATGGGGATCGGCTCCTCGTCCTCCTCGACGAAGCGGTTGACCCCGACGACGATCCGCTCGCCGGAGTCGATCTCCCGCTGGAGGGCGAAGGCGGCGTCGGCGATCTCGCGCTGGGGGTAGTTGGCCTTGACGGCCGCGACCATCCCCCCCAGCTGGTCGATCTTGGCGAAGTACTCGTAGCAGCGG
>DASZFE010000147.1:0-1866 GCA_035940155.1 Solirubrobacteraceae bacterium
GCCTGTCCGACCTGCGGGCGGCTGCAGTTCGACATGGACAGCGTGGTGGCGGAGGTGGAGCGGCGCCTGGAGGCCTACGAGGACCCGATCGAGGTCTCGGTGCTGGGGTGCGCGGTGAACGGGATCGGGGAGGCGCGCCACGCGGACTTCGGGATCACGGGGGCGAAGGACATGGGGATGATCTACTCCAAGGGGGAGCCCCTGAAGAAGGTCCCCACGGAGGAGCTCGTGGAGGAGCTCTTCAAGGAGATCGACCGCTACTACGCCGCGGGCAAGACGGTAGTGCGCGACGAGGCCGCCGCGGCGGATGCGCGCGCGTGGCTCGAGGCCAACGAGGACGCCACGGCGATGACCCCCGAGCGCATCGCGGCCCTGGAGGCCGCGGCGGCGGAGAGCGACGAGCGGGCCGGCGCGGTGCTCGAGGAGATGCTCACGCCGGCCGTGGGCGCGCTCGACGAGGCGGTCTCGCCGGTGGCGGGCCGACGCTTCAGCCGCAGCTGAGCGCCGGCCCACCCGCCCCCAGGGGGCGTTTTCGACAGTGGCCCTCTCAGCCGACGGTGCTGAACCGCTCGGCGACCTTGTCCCAGTTGACGACGTTCCACCAGGCGTCGATGTAGTCGGGGCGGCGGTTCTGGTAGTGGAGGTAGTAGGCGTGCTCCCAGACGTCGACGCCGATCAGGGGGGTCTTGCCCTGGGAGAGGGGGCTGTCCTGGTTGGGGGTGCCGATGACGGCGAGGCCGGAGCCGTCGTGGACGAGCCAGGACCAGCCGGAGCCGAACTGGTTGACGCCGGCTTCCTTGAGCTTGGCCTGGAAGTCGGCGAAGGAGCCGAAGGCGGAGGCGAGGGCGTCGGCGAGGGCGCCGGAGGGCTCGCCGCCGCAGCCGGGTCCCATGGAGTCCCAGAAGAGGGAGTGGTTGTGGTGGCCGCCGGCGTTGTTGCGGACGGCGCCGCGCTTGTCCTCGGGGACCTGGGGGAGGTCGCGCAGGACGTCCTCGACGGGGGCGTCGGCGAGGGGGGTGCCGGCGAGGGCGGCGTTGGCCTTGTCGACGTAGGCCTGGTGGTGCTTGTCGTGGTGGATTTCCATGGTGCGCGTGTCGATGTGGGGCTCGAGGGCGTCGTAGGCATAGGGGAGGGGCGGTACGGAGTAGGCCATCTGGAGGTGCTCCTTCTCAGTTTCGGGTTGATTGTTCTCGGTTCGCTACTCAGCGGGTCGCCGCTGTTCTATCAGAGGGACGGCTAGGCTCTGGCGGCGATGACGCGCCTCTCCGAGTACCTGTTGCCGACCGAGCGCGAGGCCCCGGCCGACGCAGAGGCGATCTCGCACAAGCTGATGGTGCGCGCGGGGCTCGTGCGCCAGCTCGGGGCGGGGATGTGGACGTGGCTGCCGGCGGGCTGGCGGGTGCACCAACGGGTGGTGGCGATCGTCCGGGAGGAGATGGACGCGATCGGGGCGCAGGAGCTCCTGATGCCGGTGCTCCAGCCGGCGGAGCCGTGGAAGCGCACGGAGCGCTACGGGATCGAGGAGCTGTTCAAGCTGAGCGACCGCAAGGGCTCGGAGCTGGTGCTGGCGATGACGCACGAGGAGGCGGTCACGACGCATGTGGCGCAGACGGTGCGCTCCTGGCGGGATCTGCCGCAGGTCCTCTACCACTTCCAGGTGAAGGAGCGCGACGAGCCGCGCCCGCGGGCGGGGGTGCTGCGGACGCGGGAGTTCATCATGAAGGACTCCTACTCCTTCGACCGGGACGCGGCGGGCTTGGAGGATCGCTACGCGCTGCACGTCGGTGCGTATGACCGGATGATGGGGCGGACGGGTCTGCGTTGGTATCGGGTGGAGGGGGACGTGGGGATGATGGGGGGGGTGGG
>DASZFE010000148.1:0-3206 GCA_035940155.1 Solirubrobacteraceae bacterium
GGGGGGCGGACGTACTACCTGGGGGTCCTGCACGCGCAGACGCTGCGCCGGGCGGCGCAGAGCGAGCAGCTGACCAAAGAGGTCGTGCCGGCGCAGCGGGGGACGATCACGGACCGCAACGGGATCGACCTGGCGGTCTCCGAACCGGCGCAGGACGTCTCCGCGACGCCCTACCTGGTCAAGGAACCGCTGAGCGCGGCGGCGCGGCTGGCGCCGCTGCTGGGGCGGACGCGGGAATGGGTCTTCAACCGGCTGAGCCGCCGCGGGGGCTTCGTCTACCTCGCCCGCGCGCTCCCCGCGGCCCGGGCGAGGGCGGTGCTTCACTTGAGGATCGCGGGGATCGAAGGCGCGCCGGTGATGCGCCGCGTCTACCCGCGCGGGCCGCTGGCGGCGCAGGTGCTCGGGATGGTGGGCACGGACGGGAGGGGCCTCTCGGGCCTGGAGCGCTCGCTGAGCTCGACGCTGGAGGGCCGGGCGGGGGAACGGCGGGTGGTGAGCGACGCGCTGGGCCAGCCGATCTCGATCACGGACGCCCGCCAGGAGGTCCCGGGGGCGCAGGTGAGGCTGACGCTGGACGCGGACATCCAGCAGCGCACCGAAGACGTGCTCGGGGCGGTGGGGAGGGTCTTCGGCCCGCGGGACGCGACGGCGATCGTGATGGACCCTCGCACGGGGGCGGTGCTCTCGATGGCGAGCTGGCCGCAGCTGAACCTCTCCGAACCGGCCTCGGTGACGCCGGCGACGCTTGAGAACCGGGCGGTGAGCTTCGACTACGAACCGGGGTCGACGTTCAAGTCCTTCACGGTCTCGGGGGCGCTGCAGGAGGGTCTGATCACGCCGGAAACCCCGTTCTTCATCCCCTCGCAGCTCCAGGTGGCCGACCGGACGATCCACGACGCGGAGGAACACGGCGAAGAGACGTTGACGACGGCGCAGATCCTCGCGCGCTCGAGCAACATCGGGGCGGTGAAGATCGGGCTTCTGGAGGGGCGGGCGCGCTTCGACGAATGGGTGCGCTCCTTCGGCTTCGGGAGGCCCACGGGTATCGACCTGCCGAGCGAGGAATCCGGCGAGGTGCTCCCGCTGGCGCGCTACTCGGGCTCCTCGATGGGGAACCTCCCGATCGGCCAGGGGGAGCTGGTGACGCCGATCCAGATGGCGACGGCGTACTCGGCGATCGCGAACGGGGGGATTCTGCGCCCGCCGCACGTGGTGGGATCGATCGACGGGCGTCCCACCCCCGAGCCGCCGGGCCGTCGGGTGATCTCGCAGGCGACGGCGGCCTCGGTGCGGGAGATGCTGCGCGGGGTGCTCGCGCCGGGGGGGACGGCGAGTGAGATCTCGATCCCGGGCTACCAGCTCGCGGGCAAGACGGGGACGGCGAGCAAGGTGGATCCGCTGACGGGGAAGTACTCCGAAACGGCCTACGTGGCCTCCTTCGTGGGCTTCGCCCCGGCCTCGAACCCGAGACTGCTGTGCGCGGTGATCATCGACGAACCCCACGCGGGCTCGATCTTCGGCGGGGTCGTGGCGGCGCCGGCCTTCGGGCAGATCATGGCCTTCGCGCTGCCCTACCTGGGGATAGCTCCGGGGTAGCGCGCGGATAGGATCGAGTCACCGATGAGGCTCGGCGAGTTGATCCCCACCGACGCGGCGGACCCCTCGGGCGCCGTGGAGATCGCGGCGCTCGCCTACGACAGCCGCCGGGTGGGGCCGGGGACGCTCTTCTTCTGCGTGCCGGGCTTCACGAGCGACGGCCACGACTTCGCGGGGCAGGCGGTGGCCGCGGGGGCGGCGGCGTTGGTGGTGGAGCGTCCGCTCGGCCTGGGGGTGCCCGAGGCGCTCGTGCCCTCCGCGCGCGCGGCGATGGGCCCGGCGGCGGCGCGCTTCTACGGCGACCCGACGCGGAGCCTGCGGGTGGTGGGGGTGACGGGGACGAACGGGAAGACGACGACGGCGTTCCTCGTGCGGGCCCTCCTGGAGGCGTCGGGGGAGCGGTGCGGGCTGCTGGGGACGGTGGGGTCGGTGATCGGCGGCCGGGAGCGCCCGGCGGCGCGGACGACGCCGGAGGCGATCGACCTGCAGGGGGACTTCCGCGCGATGCTGGACGGGGGCGAGCGCGCGTGCGCGATGGAGGTCTCCTCGCACGCGCTCGCGCTGGGGCGCACGGAGGGGGTCCACTTCGCGGGGGCGATCTTCACGAACCTCACGCAGGACCACCTGGACTTCCACGCGACGATGGAGGAGTACTTTCAGTCCAAGCGCCGCCTCTTCGTGCCGGGGGGCGCGGCGCCGGGGACGGACGCGCAGGGAGCGGGCGCCCAGGGACCGCCGGGACTGAGTGTTTTGAATCTCGACGACCCCTATGGGCGGCGGCTCGCGGCGG
This sequence comes from Solirubrobacteraceae bacterium, assembly GCA_035940155.1. Taxonomy (GTDB): domain Bacteria; phylum Actinomycetota; class Thermoleophilia; order Solirubrobacterales; family Solirubrobacteraceae; genus Palsa-744. The sequence goes on from DASZFE010000148.1 coordinate 2,387, forward strand.
AGCTCTCGGGCGCGGTGAGCTTCGCGATGGATCACGAGGCGGACTACCGCGCGCGGGATGTGAAAGTGGGCTTCGGGGGCTGCGATCTGCGTCTACGGACCCCGGGGGGCGAGCACGCGCTCTCGCTGCCGCTGCCGGGCCGCTTCAACGTCTCCAACGCGCTGGGGGCGCTCGCGGCGGTGCACGGGATGGGCGGGGATCTCGCCACGCTCCTCGGGGCGCTGGAGCGCGGGGTGCGGGTGCCGGGGCGTTTTGAGCCGGTGCAGGAGGGCCAGGACTTCGCGGTCCTGGTCGACTACGCGCACACGCCGGACTCCCTGCAGAACGTCCTCGCGGCCGCGCGGGAGCTTGCGCGCGGGCGGGTGGTGTGCGTGTTCGGGGCGGGCGGGGACCGTGACCGGGGCAAGCGCCCGATGATGGGCCGGATCGCGGCGGGCCTCGCGGACGTGACGATCGTGACCTCGGACAACCCCCGCTCGGAGGACCCCGGGGCGATCCTCGCGGAGATACTGGCCGGCGCGGGCGGGACCTCGGAGGGGGTGCGGGCCGAGGTGGACCGCCGGGCGGCGATCGCGCAGGCGCTGGAGCTCGCCCGTGAGGGGGACGTGGTGGTGATCGCGGGGAAGGGCCACGAGCAGGGCCAGGAGCTCGCGGAGGGGCGGAAGGTGCCCTTCGACGACGCGACGGTCGCACGCGAGGCCCTGCGGGCGCTCGCGGGATCGGTGGCGCGTCCGTGATCGAGTGGGACGCCGCGCGGGTCGCGGCGGCGGCGGGCGCGCGTCTCGAGCGTTCCGGCAGGGAGCCCGCGCGCGCGGGGGGC
>DASZFE010000149.1:0-14100 GCA_035940155.1 Solirubrobacteraceae bacterium
CCGGGGAGCGCGATCGTCCTCCCTCGCCTGGGCGGTCGTACGGGGGGCAGGCCGCGGCCGTCGAAGAGGCCCGCGATCGTCCCGCCGAGGACCCCGCGCGTGGCGGCCTCGTCGAGACCGGCGTGGGCGGCGACGCGGAGGATCATGTAGAGGGCGCTCGCAGGGCGCCCGTAGGGGGGGTCTGAGGCGAAGACGATCCGCTCGGCGGGGACGCGCGCGAAGAGCTCGAGGACGTCGAGGGTAAAGAAGCAGGAGGTGTCGTAGAGCACGCCGGGGTGGTCGGCGAGCCGCGTGGCGAGGATGCCCTGGTCGCAGATGGCGCCGTGGGCGAGGATCAGGACGACCTCGGGGTGGCGCAGGGCGAGGTTCGCAAGGCCCTCGGCGATCGGGGGCATCCCCCGCCCGGCGTGGATCAGGATCGGCACGCGGGCCTCATTGGCGAGGGCAAAGATCCCGTCCATGATGGGCGTGTCGAACTGGAACCCCTGGGCGCGCGGGTGGAGCTTGATCCCCCGCGCGCCCGCGGCGAGGCAGCGCTCGCCCTCCCGCAGCGGCTCTTCGGCGGGATCGAGTCGCGCGAACGGGATCAGGCGCTCTCCGCTCTGCCCGGTCCATTCAAGGACGCGGTCGTTGGGGAGGGAGTAGGCCGGGCGGCGCTCGGGGTCGTGGAGCGGGAAGACGCACGCGCGCCGCGCGCCCGCGGCGTCGAGCAGCGCGAGCAGGCCCTCGAGGTCGAGCGAGCGTCCGTCCTCGTCGAGCCCGAGGTGGGTGTGCGCGTCGAAGACCTCCGCGCCCGGCGGGCGCAGGCGCTCGGCCTGCGCGAGGAAGGGCGCGAGGGCGTTCTCGTAGAGCGAGGCGCTCATCGGCCAACCCTATTGGCTCCGGCGGTCCTCGCGGTCGTTGCCGCCCGGCAGGGCCGAGAGCTTGTGAGGTCGGCCACGACCCCGACGTCCCTCTACGCTCCGGGGCGTGGCCTGGCATGTGGTGATCGCGGGCGGAGGCTTCGGCGGGTTCTATGCGGCGCGGACGCTCGAGCGGGTGCTGCCGGCGCAGAGCGCGCGGGTGACGCTGGTGAGCGAGGTGAACTTCCTGCTCTTCACGCCGCTGTTGCCGGGGGCGGCGGCGGGGACGCTGGAGCCGCGTCACGTGGTGGTGCCCCTGCGGGAGCAGCTCACGCGAACGGACCTCGCGCTCGGGCGGGTCGTGGGCGCGGAGCCGGAGCGGAGCGAGCTGATCGTCGACTCGCTCGACGGCCGGCGGGAGCGGCTGCGCTACGACCACCTGGTCGTGGCGCTCGGGTCGATCTCGCGCACGCAGCCGGTCCCGGGCCTGGTGGAGCACGCGCTGGGCTTCAAGACGCTCGCGGACGCGATCGCGCTGCGCAACCGGGTGATCGAGTTGCTGGAGGTCGCCGAGACGGTCCCGGACGCGGCGAGCAGGGCGGCGTACCTGACGCTGGTCTTCGTCGGCGCGGGCTACGCGGGCCTGGAGGGCCTGGCGGAGCTGCAGGACTTCATGGGGGACGTGATCGAGCTCTATCCGCGCTGCCGCGTGCAGGGGATGCGTTGGGTGCTGGTCGAGGCGCGCGAGCGCGTCATGATCGAGGTCGCGTCCAGCCTGGCGGCCTTCGCCCAGCGCGAGCTGCGGGGCCGCGGCGTGGATATCCGCACCGGGACGACGGTGACTCGGATCGAGCAGGACGCGGTGGAGCTGAGCGACGGCGAGCGGATCGCGGCGCGGACGGTGGTGTGGACCGCGGGCGTGCGTCCGCACCCGGTCGTCGGCGCGCTCGGGCTCCCGCTCGACAGGGGCGGGCGCGTGGAGGTCGATCGGACGATGCGCGTAAAGGGCCACCAGAACGTCTGGGCGATCGGCGACGCGGCGGCGGTGCCGGACCCGGCGCGCAAGGGGCAGGTCTGCCCGCCGACGGCCCAGCACGCGATCCGCCAGGGGCGGCGGGTGGCGCGGAACGTGACGGCGGAGCTGGGGGCGGGGGGGCGCGTGCGGCCCTTCGCCTACCGGAGCCTCGGGGTCTTCGTGGACATGGGCCGCCACCAGGCGGTGGCGAGCACGGTGGGGATCCGCTGGCGGGGCTTTCCGGCGTGGTTCCTGGCGCGGAGCTACCACATGGCGAACATGCCGGGCGCGAAGCGCAAGCTGCGCCTGATCGTCGACTGGACGGTCTCGCTGCTCTTCAGCCGCGACACCTCCGAGCTCGGCCAGCTCGGACACCCGCCGGCGCTCGAGCACGATCGCTCGCCCGGGGAGGCGTGAAGGAACGCGGCCTCGGGGTACGGAACTCAGGACAGGCGTTTCTCGGGACACGTCGCAGCAGGTACCCTCCCGCGGGTATGCGTTTCGCGGTGAAGTTCCTCGGTTGCAAGGTCTCCCAGGCCGACGCGATGCTCGCACGCGCGCGGCTCCTGGAGGCCGGGCACGTGGAGGTCGCCGAGGAGGAGGCGGAGCTGCACGTGATCAACACGTGCTGCATCACCAAAGAGGCGGAGGCGAAGTCGCGCCAGTCGGTGCGCCGCTCGCTGAAGACGGCGCGGGAGGTCTACGTGGGGGGCTGCGCGGTGAACCTCCGCCCGGGGGCGTTCGCCGAGATCGACCCCGCGGTGCGTCCCTTCACGGGGGTCGCGGAGGACGTGGCGCAGGAGATGGCGGGGGCGCTGGGGGCGTGCGCGGACCTGGAGCACGATGTCCTTGGACGCTCACTGGAGGGCGCGCGGCCGATGGGGCGGACGCGGGGGTTCGTGAAGGTGCAGGACGGATGCGACTGCCACTGCGCCTACTGCATCATCCCGACGGTTCGGGGCTCGGCGCGCTCGCGCCCGGCCTCGGGGGTGCTCGGGGAGGTGCGCCGGCGCGTGGAGCAGGGACAGCCTGAGGTGGTGATGACGGGGATCAGCGTCGGGGACTACCGCGACCCCGAGGAGGGCCTCGAGCTGGGGGAGCTGATGATGGCCGCGACGCGGGTGCCCGGTGTGGAGCGCGTGCGGCTTTCCTCGGTGGAGGTGATCCACGTGAAGGACTCCCTGATCCGGGCGCTGCGCGATGAGCCGAAGGTCTGCCCGCACCTGCACGTGCCGATGCAGTCGGGCGACGACGGGGTGCTGGCGGCGATGGGTCGCCACTACGACGCGGCGGAGTACCTGCGGGCGATCCGCTCGCTGCGGGCGGCGGTGCCGGGGGTGAACGTGACGGCGGACATCATCGTGGGCTTTCCCAACGAGGACGGGGCGGCGTTCGAGCGCACGCTTGAGCTGGTGCGGGAGGCTCGGATCAGCCGGGTCCACGCCTTTCCGTACTCGCCGCGGCCGGGGACGGTCGCGGAGTCCCTCGGGGACCGGGTGGAGCCCCAGGAGAAGAAGCGCCGTTCGCGCGTGCTGCGGGGCCTCTCGGAGGTCTGCTCGCGCCGACACCGCGCGGGGAAGCTCGGCGGGCGCGAGCGGGTCCTGATCGACAAGGTCGCCGACACGCAGTGCTCGGGGTACACGGCGGACTACACCCGCTGCTACCTGCCCGCGGGCGCGGGGCGCGCGGGGGAGCTGCGGGAGGTGCGGGTCGATGAGCTCTACGCGGACGGCCTGCGTGTGACGCCGCTGTGAAACGTCCCGAATCCCCGCCCGGACGCCTCGCGCGGGGCTATTCTTCGGAGCACAGGTGACCGTCCTCGATCAGCTCAAGAGCGATATCACCGCCGCGATGAGGGCGGGGGAGAAGGAGCGCGTGACGGCGCTCCGAATGGTCCTGTCCGAGCTTCAGAAGTCCTCGAAGGAGGGCACGGAGGGCGCATTGTCCCCGGAGGGGGAGCTGGCGGTGCTGCGCCGCGAGCGCAAGCGTCGCGTGGAGGCCGCGGAGGCGTTCCGCGCCGGCGGGCGCGAGGACCTCGCGGTCGCGGAGGAGGCGGAGGCGGGGATCATCTCCTCCTATCTCCCCGCGGAGCTCTCCGAGGAGGAGCTCCGGGAGATCGTCTCGCAGGCGCTCGCGCAGAGCGGGGCGGAGTCTGTCAAGGACATGGGCCGCGCGATGAGCGCGGTGATGGCCGCGGTCGACGGACGTGCCGAGGGCAAGCGCGTCTCCTCGCTCGTGCGGGCGGCGCTCGCCGGATGAGGGTGCGGGCCCTGAACACATGAGGACGCAGATCGAGCTGCCCAACGAGGTCGCCGCGGAGCTCGCGGGCAGCCAGGACGCGGTGCTGCGGGCGCTGGAGAGCCACCTGGACTGCCGGGTCTACCTGCGGGGGAACCTGCTGACGTTCGACGGGGAGGAGACGGAGACGCGGGTGGGGGAGCGCGTGGTGCGCGAGCTCGCGGATCTGATTGCGCGCGGCCATCAGATCGGCCCGGGGACGATCGCGGCGGTGACGGGGGCGCTGGATGCGCACGAATCGCCCGCGCGGGTGCTCGAGGACGTGATCTGGCGCCACCGCAGCCTGCGCGTGGCCCCGAAGACGGTGAACCAGAAGCGCTACGTGGACTCGATCCGCGAGCGCACGGTGACCTTCGGGGTGGGGCCGGCGGGGACGGGCAAGACGTTCCTCGCGGTGGCGATGGCCGCGGCGGCGCTCTCGCGGGGGGAGGTCAACCGGATCATCCTGACCCGACCGGCGGTGGAGGCGGGGGAGCGCCTGGGGTTCCTGCCGGGGGACCTGATGGCGAAGGTCGATCCCTACCTGCGGCCGCTGTTCGACGCGCTGCACGACATGCTCGACCCGGAGAAGGTATCCCAGCACCTGGAGCGCGGGGCGATCGAGATCGCGCCGCTGGCGTTCATGCGGGGGCGCACGCTGAACGACTCCTTCGTGATCCTCGACGAGGCCCAGAACACGACGCCGGAGCAGATGAAGATGTTCCTGACGCGCCTGGGCTTCGGCTCGAAGATGGTCGTGACGGGGGACATCACGCAGGTGGACCTGCCACGCGAGCAGCAGTCGGGGCTGATCGCCGTGAGCGAGGTGCTTCACTCGGTGGAGGACATCGAGTTCGTGCGCTTCGGGGGCGAGGACGTGGTGCGCCACAGGCTCGTGCAGCGGATCGTCGAGGCCTACGACGAGCACTTCAAACGCGGCGCCCCCGAGCTGCGATCGGCCGAGCGCCGCAGCGCCTGAGCGTCGGACGCGGGTCGGTCGATCGAGATCGAGGGCGGAGTCGGTTGATCGAGGTCGAGGTATTCGGTCGCGAGCGGCTCGGCGAGCGAGACCTCGCTCCCGGGCTGATCGAGCGTCTCTGCGCGCGCGCGGCGAGCGCGGCGGGCCTCGACGGGGGGCACGTGGCGATCGTCTTCGTGGAGGCTGGGGAGATCGCGCGGCTGAACGCGACCCACCGGGGCCGGGCGGGCGCGACGGACGTGCTCTCCTTCCCGATCGACGGCGCCGAGCCGCTCCACGGCGGGCCTCCGCGGGAGCTGGGGGACGTGGTGATCTGCCCGGAGCACACGGTGGACGTGGCCGAGGCGGTCGTCCACGGGGTGCTGCACCTGCTCGGGATGGACCACGAGGTCGACGGGGGCGAGATGCTCGCGCGCCAGGATGAGATCCTCCGATGGGAGGGGCTCGTGGGGGGACCGTCGGAGGAGCTCGCGGAGGGGTGCGAGGGGGTGGACGGCGGATGACGCGGGCGGGCTTCGTGGCGCTGGCGGGGCGGCCGAACGTGGGGAAGTCGACGCTGGTGAACGCGATCATCGGGGGGAAGGTGGCGATCGTCTCCGACCGCCCCCAGACGACGCGGCGGGCGATCCGGGGGGTGCACACGAGGGGGGAGTTGCAGATGGTGCTCGTGGACCTGCCCGGGGTGCAGCGCCCGCGGGACGCGCTGACGGCCAGGATGGCCCGGCGGGTCGAGCACGAGCTGCGGGAGGCGGACGCGGTGCTGATGATGGTGAACGCCGAGCAGGGCGTGGGGGGCGGAGACCGCTTCATCGCGCGGACGCTCGCGGGGGCGGGGGCGCGGGTGACGATCGCGGTGAACAAGGTCGACCGGCTGACGCGCGCGGGGACGCTCGCGGCGCTCGAGGTGGCGGCGGGGCTGGGGGTGGGCGATGAGGTCTTTCCAATCTCGGCGCGGACGGGGGCGGGGGTGGAGGCGCTGGTGGAGCACCTGGGGTCGCTGATGCCGGAGGGGCCGTTCATGTTCGAGGAGGGGCGGCGCTCGGACCAGCCGCGTGAGCAGCTGCTGGGGGAGCTGATCCGCGAGGCACTGGTGCGGCGGACCTTCCAGGAGCTGCCGCACGCGGCGGAGGTGGTGCTCGAGGAGATCGATCGCGGCGAGGACGGGCTGACGCGGATCAGGGCGCTCGTGTGGGTGGAGAGCGAGTCTCAGAAGCGGATCGTCGTCGGGGCGCAGGGACGGATGGTCAAGGCGATCGGGTCTGCGGCGCGTCGGGCGCTCGAAGAGGAGCTGCAGGGGCGGGTGTACCTCGATCTGTCGGTGCGGGTGCGGCGGGATTGGCGTGCGGACGAGTCGATGCTGGACCGCCTGGGGATCACCTGAGGACCCCGTCCCGGCGGGCCGCCGGGGCGCGGTCGCCTCGATCGAGTGCGCTATTTGGGGGGATGTCGCTGGGCGCGTGTTGCGTTTTCGATCCAATCTGGTGTAATTTGATGTAGCTTTCCGCATCGTCAACCGCACCCAATAAAGGAAGAGCAACGAGATATGTCCGCGAAGATCGCTGTGCTGGGGCTTGTAATCGAGGAGCCCAGCGCTCCCTATCGGCTGACGGCCAAGCTCCGTCAGCGCCTGGCCTCGGCGGAGTTCGTGGATTCGAACGTCTACTCGGCGCTCTCGCGGTTGGAGCGCGAGGGACTAGTGCGCCCGGTCGCGGTCGACGCGGCTCAGCTTGCGGAATCCGAAGTCCGCAAGCCGACTTCGCGCTCTGATCCGCGTCGGTTCGAGGCGACGCCACGGGGTGTGCGCCACTTCGAGGACTGGCTCTTAGCGTCCTCCTCGACGCCGCCGCTGCGGGACGACCTGCACATGAAGATCGCGCTCTGTCAGCCGCACAACCTGCCGCGTCTGATCGACCTTGTCTACGGGCAGGAGCTCGTGTGCCTGGGTCGGGTGGAGGAGCTGAAGCGGTCCTTCGAACGTGTGCGCGCGCCGGACCCGAGCAGGTGGTCGGGGCTTTCGAGGGTGCTGGTCAGAGACGCCGAGCTGACGTTCTGGGATTCGCGGATGACGTGGCTGCAGGGCGTGCGCAAATCCCTCGAACAGATGTCCCGGGACTTCCAGGGCGCGACTCGCGAGCGCTAGGAAGCCTGGAGATGGCTCCGCTGCTCTCGCTGACGGGGATCAGCAAGAGCTATTCACGCGGGCGTCAGTATGTGCGTGTCCTGGAGGACGTCTCGCTCGAGGTCGACCCGGGCGAGTTCGTCGCGATCTGGGGAGGGCGCGGCCAGGGCAAGACGACGCTGCTGAAGATCGCGGCACGCCTCGAGACCCCCGACAGCGGCGCGGTGCGCTTCGACGGGATCGACATGATGGGTCTCTCCGAGGCCAGGCACGCACGTCTGATGCTCGAGCGGATCGGCTGGGTGAGGAGGACGGGGCCGCGGAGCGAGCTCGAGATGATCGACTACGTCGCGCTCCCGTTGCTGGCGAGGCATCGACGCCGGCGGGCGTACGCGCTGGCGGCGCAGGCGCTCGAGCGGGTCGGCATGGAGGAGTGCGCGGACCAGCGATGGGAGAGCCTCTCCGGCGGCGAGCGCGTGTTGCTCGGGATCGCCCACGGGATCGTGCGCTCTCCGCAGCTGCTGCTCGTCGATGATCCGACGGCGAACCTGGACGTGGTCGAGCGTGAGCACGTGACGGGCCTGCTGCGCTCGCTCGCGGACGACGAAGGGATCTCCGTGTTGATGGCCGTTCCGGACGCTCCGGCGTCGATAAAGGCGCACAACATCGGCTCGCTCGGAGCCGGCAGGCTCTCGTTCGCGTCGAAGTCGCCCGTGCCCCCGCGCCGTCCGGATACACCGGGGGAGGACGGCGACAACGTGATCAGGTTGCGGGGCAGAGGGTAACCCGGGGGTGTCACGGACGATGCTTGAGCTGCGCGAGCTCGTCAAGCACTACAGGGTTGGGGAGGGCGAGCCAATCCACGCCGTGGACGGGCTCTCGCTCTCGGTCGCGGCGGGCGAGCTCGTCGCGCTCTACGGACCGAGCGGGTCGGGCAAGACGACGCTGCTGATGCTGATCGCGGCGCTCCTGCGCCCGGACGGCGGGTCGGTGATCGTCAACGAGCGCGAGGTCTCTCACCTCTCCGACCGCGAGGCCGCGCGTTACCGGCTGCTGGAGCTCGGCTTCGTGCGCCAGTCGCTGAACCTGGTCCAAGGGGTGAGCGCGATCGACAACGCCGCGCTGAAGCTCCTCGGAACGAACATCGGCGCGCGCGAGGCGCGCCGTCGCGTGAAGCCGCTGCTCGAGCAGCTTGGGCTGGGCGACCGTCTGCGCCACCGTCCCGAGCAGCTCTCGATGGGGGAGCGTCAGCGCGTGATGATCGCGCGGGCCCTCTCGACGCAGCCCAAGCTGATCCTCGCCGACGAGCCGACCGGGAGCCTCGACAGCAACCGCAGTGGCGAAGTGCTGGAGCTCCTGCGGGGGATCTCCCACGAGCACATCACGGCGATCGTGCTCGTGACTCACGATCAGCTGGCCGCGGCCTATGCCGATCGTGCGTACGCGTTGCGCGACGGACGGTTGCTCGACGCCGAGCCCGAGCCGGCGGCGGCCGTGCTCGCGTCCGGCGGGGCACGGCTGGGATGAGGCTCTCGAACATCCTGCTGCTCTACCGGATCCGCATTCGCGCTCGGGTGGTTCAGGAACTCTTCGCGATCATCGGGATCGCGGTCGGCGTCGCTCTGCTGTTCGCCTCGCAGATCGCGAGCACGAGCCTCGACGAATCGGTCCGGGCGCTGACGAAGAGCGTAGTCGGAAACATGCGCCTGCAGCTCGCCGCGCGCGACTCGAGCGGCTTCTCCGAAGGCGTCCTGGGGGAGGTGCAGCGTCTGCCGGGCGTCGCGGCGATCGTGCCGGTGCTCGAACAGCACGCGAACGTGATCGGTCCCGGGGGGCGCACCTCGGTGGTCCTGCTCGGGACGATCCCGAAATACGCGCACCTGGGCGGCCGCCTCTTGCGGCACTTCACCGCGGCGGAGCTCGCGGGACAGCAGGCGCTCGCGCTGCCCGCTCCACTCGCGCAGTCGATCGGGCTGACCTCGCTCGAGCCCGTCGAGCTCCAGATCGGCGCGAGGAACGTCGAAGGCTTCATCGGGACGCTCCTGCTCGAAGGGGACATCGGGACGCTGACCCACAGTCCGGTCGCGGTCGCGCCGCTGAGCTATGCGCAGCGCCTGACTGGTATGCAGGGCCGGATCAGCCGGATCTTCGTCAATCCGGCGCCGGGCCACGAAGGCGAGGTGCGCGAAGGCCTGACCCGCGTGGCCGCGGGCCGACTGAACGTCCTGCCGGCGGACTTCGACGCGACACTGTTCGCGCAGGCGGCGAGACCGACGAACCAGTCCGCGATCCTGTTCTCGACGATCAGCGCCCTCGTGGGCTTCCTGTTCGCATTCAACGCGATCCTCTTCACGGTCCCCCAGAGAAGGCATCTCGTCGAAGACCTCCGCCTGGACGGCTATCCACAGAGGGCGGTCGTATCGGTGCTCGCGCTCGACGCGCTCGTCCTCGGCGTGCTCGCCTCGGGGCTCGGCCTGGTGCTCGGGGAAGCGCTCTCGCTCTCGCTCTTCCACGGGAGCCCGGGCTATCTGCTGTTCGCCTTCCCGGTCGGGACGCAGCGGATCGTGACCGGGCAGGACGTTGCGCTTGCGGTCGGCGGAGGGCTGCTCGCGGCCTTCGTGGGCGTGTTCGGACCGCTCTACTCGGAGATCTCCTCGCGCCTCTCGCTCGTGCGCACGCCAAAGATGTCGATCCTCGGCGACAGTCGCTCGATGCTGGTCGCGGGGATCGCGTGTCTGCTCGCGACGAGCGCGATCCTGATCTTCGCGCCTGCCGCGGCGGTGATCGGCACGGTGAGCATGGTGTTTGCGCTGCTGCTCCTGCTGCCGGTGCTCGTGAGAGGGATCATCGCCCTCTTCGGCGGCCTGCGCCGACCGCTGATCGGGGCGGCGCCCTATCTCGCGGCCGTGGAGCTCCGGTCGGGATCCAATCGCGCGCGCTCGCTCGCGATTGCCGCGACGGGGGCGATCGCGGTGTTCGGGAGCGTCGCGATCGAGGGCGCGCATCGCAACCTCCAGGCCGGGCTCGACCGCGTCGCGGTGGAGCTGAACGCGGCGACCGACCTGTGGGTCTCGCCTGCTGGTGGGAGCACGCTCGCGACGGTCCCGTTCGGCGGCGGGCTTGACAGGACGCTCGTGCGCCTGCCCGGGGTGCGGAGGGTGAGCGTCTATCACGGTTCGTTTCTTGACATTGGCGAACACCGCACGCTCGTGGTCGCCCCGCCGCGGACGAGCTCGGAACTGATCCCCGCGAGCCAGATCCTCGAGGGCGATCTCACGAGCGCCAGCGGGCGTCTGCGCGAACACGGGTGGATCACGGTCTCGCGGACGATCGCCGACAGCTACGACCTGCGGGTCGGCGGGCCGTTCACTCTCGCCGCTCCACGTCCGATGACCTTCAGGGTCGCGGCGATCACGACGAACCTCGGCTGGCCTCCGGGCGCGATCGTCCTGAACGCCGACGACTACGCCCGGGCCTGGGGCAGCTCGGCCCCGAGCGCCTATCAGATCGGTCTCAGGCCGGGCGTCTCATCCGCGCGGGGACGGAGCGAAGTCGTGCATGCGCTCGGGGCCGGATCGGCGCTCGCGGTTCAGACTCCACAGGAACGCGAGTTCAACGATCGCGAAACCGCGCGCAAGGGGCTTTCGCGCCTGACGCAGATAGCGCTGCTCGTGCTGATCGCGGGGGTGCTCGCGATGGCCGCCGCGATGGGGGCGACGATCTGGCAGCGCCGCCCGCGGATCGCGGACATGAAGGTGGACGGCTTCAGCGGATCGGTCCTCTGGCGGGCGTTGCTCGTGGAGAGCGCCCTGCTGCTCGGGGCCGGGTGCTCGATCGGCGCGGTCTTCGGGCTCTACGGACAGATCCTCCTGAGCCATGCGCTCGCGACAGTGACGGGCTTCCCGGTGATCTTCTCGATCGGCGCCACGGTCGCCGTCGGGAGCTTCCTGCTCGTCACGGCGGTCGCGGTCGCGATCGTCGCGGTGCCGGGGTGGTTCGCGACGCGAATACGACCGGCGATCGTCCTGCAGGACTAGCACGTCGCGATCGCGAACTTCCTGTCGTATCCATCGAGGCATTGGAATGTAGCGATATAGAAGACGACATCCGTCGTCTGACAGATGCCGACCGACGTGCCCACTAAGCTCCACGGCAGGTTGCTTCATCGCTGAAACGACACATCGTGAAACTGGCTTAAGTTTGACTAATGTGTCACTGTATGTTCTTTTCGCTCAAGCAGATACGTGCGGTTCTGTTAGCCGCGGCACGCCAGTTGCTATGGGGATTTCCGGCCGCCGCGCGTGAGCTCCGCGTGTGGCGGATGCTTGCGCGGATGGTCCCGGACGCGCCGCTGCGCGATGACGCGCTGAGCTCGCTGACTCAGAAGCGTACGAACATCGACGGGGCGACGATCTTCGCGCTCCTCGCGCGAGACCGCGATCGTGAGCTGATGCGGATGCTCGTTGCGTACGAGATCATGTGTGACTTCCTCGACAGCACCGGCGAGCACGCGGCGTTCGCGGGCGTCGAGAACGGCCGCCGGCTTCACCTCGCGCTCGTCGAGGCGCTCGACCCATACAGGCCGATGTCGGCCTATTACCAGCACCATCCCTGGCAGGACGACGGCGGCTATCTGGGAACGCTCGTGCGAACGTGCCGGGCGGGCTGCGAGGCGATGCCATCCTACGGCTCGGTTCGACCGCACCTGCTCCGCGCGGCGGCCCTGACGCAGGTTCAAGGACTGATCCACGCGCCTGACCCCGACAGACGGGAGGAGCTGCTCAGGCGGTGGGCACAGCCGGAGCTGTCCCGCCATCGAGGGCTGAGCTGGTTCGAGATATCGGGCGCGGCTGCGGCGTGGCTCACGGTGCTCGTGTTGCTCGCGCTCGCGGCGGACGCGGATTCCGGGGACGGTTACGCCATGGAGGCCTATTCGGCCTACTTCCCCTGGGTGAGCCTCGCGGCGACGGTTCTCGACAGCTACGTGGACGCGGTGGAGGATGCGGTGAGCGGCGCGCCGATCTTCGTCGCCCACTACGCGGACGGCGCGCTGTTGGAGCGGCGTGCACGCGAGATCGTCCGGCGTGCGACCGAAGAGGTCCGGGGGCTCGACGATGGTCCGAGGCACTCGGTGATCGTCGCGTGCATGATCGCGCTCTACCTCTCCAAGGACAGCGCGCGAGTGCCCGCGATGCGCGCGACGACGAACAGCATCGCGTCCTCGGCTGGTCCTCTGACCCGTACGGTGCTGCCGGCCCTGCGGATCCTGCGCTCGGCCCGCGCGGTGCAGAGGTCCGCATGAGGACCCCCGGAGCGCGATCGAGAATCTTCGGATTTTCCGGATAGTGCGAGGGCGTTCTGGAAGTGGTCTTCACCTGTGTATTGAGTACGGCGTCCGAGCTCGCCATGATCGTTGTGAGCGATGCGTGATGAGATGTCCAACGGATCCCTGACCCTCGAGAGGGAGTCGGGGAAGCGCCCCAGGCGGCGTCCTCTGCGTGTGATGGGCGACTCCGAGGATCGCTCGCGCGTCTTCATTCAACTCACCGAAGATCAGATCGAGGCGGTGATCGGCGAGACGGGAAGCAACGGCGCCATGGAAGCCGACCCGCTCCGAGCCGAGGGCCAAGCTCCGCTGCTCGCGGGAGACTCGACGCAGTGGATCTTCAAATCGCTCCTGGAGGACCGCAGCATCTCGCACTCGCTGCTGCTCGGGCTGCAGGTGCTGACGTGCTTCCCGCTCGACGGGACCGAGCGGGGGGTCGCGGAGGTCGCGCAGCAGCTCGGGATGAACAACAGCACGGTTCACCGCTACATGACTACCCTGATGCAGGTCGGCCTACTCGAACGCAACCCCGTCACCCGGTGGTATCGACTAGTGACGCGCAGGACCGACGAGCAGCACCGCTAGGGACCGATGAACGGCACATCTGAAACCTCCTGGCACGCTTGGGATGAGACGACCCGAGCTCGACACGAGCGTGAGCTCGTGTCGAGCCTGATCGGTCTTCCGGTCCCCTCGGTGCAACTGGCGTCGACCGCGGGCGAGACGATCGATCTCGCCTCGCTCGCGGCGGAGCCGCTGGTCATCTACCTGTACCCCGGCACCGAGACGATGCCCGCGCGTGCCCAAGACCCCGACGGTCTCCTGCGCACGAGCTGCACCGTCCAGAGCCAGGCCTTCGGCGAGTACGCGATGGATCTCGGCGAGTGGGGAGTGAGGGTGCTCGGCGTGAGCTCGCGGACGGTCGAGGAGCAGCGGCGCTTCGCCGCGCGCGAGCGCCTGCCGTTTTCGCTCGCCAGCGACGTCACGCTCGAGCTCGCGGCGGCGCTGGACCTGCCGACATCGATCACGCCCTCGGGCGACCGCGTCTACAAGCGCATGACCCTCCTCGCGAGCGAGGGCACGATCGAGTGGGTCTTCGACCCCGTGCCGATCCCCCGGCGCAACGCGATCGACGTGCTCGAGTGGGTCATGGGACGGAGCCCCGGGTTCGAGGAGGAGCTCGAGGAGGAGCTCTTCACGGGCGGCTGGGAGTGCGATCTCGCGGCGATCCCCGCCGAATTGCCGATCTAGGGCGTCCGCGACAGCTCCAGAGTCCCTCAGGCGTCTTTGAGCCTGCGCTCGAGGCGGTCGGTGATCCTGCCCAGCGCCGCGAGGTCGAGATTGGGCTGGAACTGGAAGGGGATGCCCAGCACGGACAGCCCGCGCCGGCGCAAGCGCGCGATCTGGTTGCGCTGGAAGCGCGCGCGGTCGTGTACGGAGCGCGCGGCGAGCGCAGCCGAGCGGAAGGCTCCGCCCCTCCCCTCCAGAGCCTGTAGCCGCTCGAGCTCGGCGTTCTGAAAGCGCCGCGGGAGCGTGCCGTTG
>DASZFE010000150.1:0-5020 GCA_035940155.1 Solirubrobacteraceae bacterium
GAGCTGCGCGGCGCGGGCGTCGTCGACGCCGCGCACCGGTGAGTAGGAGCCCATCCCACCGGTGTTCGGCCCGCGGTCGCCGTCGAAGATGCGCTTGTAGTCCTGCGCCGGCGCCATCGGCAGCGCGCGCTCGCCGTCGCAGAGCGCCAGCAGCGACAGCTCCTCGCCGACGAGGCGCTCCTCGATCACCGCCGAGGACCCCTCCGCGCCGAAGCGGCCCTCCAGGAAGATCTCCCCGAGCGCCCCCTCGGCCTCCTCGGCGGTCTCTGCGACCGTCACGCCCTTGCCCGCCGCGAGGCCGTCCGCCTTCACGACGACCCCCGCCCCGGGCGAGCCCGGTGTGCCCGCGAGCTCCCGCACGGCCTCGAGGCCCTCCGCGAGCGAGCCCACACGCCGCCAGCGCGCCGTCGGCACCCCGGCCTCCTCCATCGCCTCCTTCGCGAACGCCTTTGAGCCCTCCAGGCGCGCCGCCGCCGCGCTCGGCCCGAAGGCCGGGCGGCCCCGCTCGGCGAGCGCGTCCACGAGGCCCGCGACGAGCGGCGCCTCGGGCCCGATCACCGTGAAGTCCACCCCCTCGCGCTCCACGGCTGCGACCAGCTCGTCGACGTCCTCGACGGGGATCTCGAGTATGCGCGCGTCGGCCGCGATCCCCGCGTTCCCCGGCGCGCAGAGCAGCTCGGGGTGCTGGGGGGAGCGTGCGAGCGTGCGCACGATCGCGTGCTCGCGTCCCCCGCCGCCGACAACGAGGACCTTCACGGCGCCCACCGTCCTGTGAGGTGTGGATCGTCGTGGCCGGCAAGGAGCGCGATCGGGGACAGTGCTCGGCACGGACCCGATCGTGGCGACACAGCCAGGCGCGACGAGACGCTGCTCACAGGGAGGCGATGAAGTCGTCGACTGGTATCGCCGCGAGGGTCTCGTAGCGGACCGTCCCGCGCGAGCCGAGCTCGAGAGAGACGTGCGCCATGGTTTTCTCGTCCGGGGCCTCGATGACATTGATGAAGTCAAAGCGCCCGAGCGTCGCCCACTGCGCGAGGACCTTCGCGCCGAGCTGTTCGACCTCCTTGTTGACCTCGTGGATCCGCTGCGGGTTGTTCTTGACCGTCTGCACGCCCTCCGGCGTCAGATTCGCAAGCATGATGTACGTCGGCATCGCTTGACCCTCCTCGTAGATGGTGCCCGACCTGGTCGGCGGCGTCCACCAGATTAGACAGCAACCGCCGAGCCCGGCTGCAGGACGAGCTCGCCGTCGGCCACATCCACCACCACGCTCTCCCCCGCCCGCAGATCCCCCCTCAGCAACCCGAGCGCCAAGCGGTCGGTGAGCTGGCGCTGGATCACCCGGCGCAGGGGGCGGGCGCCGTAGGTCGGGTCATAGCCCATGTCTCCCAGGAGCCCCAGGGCCGCGGGCGTGAGCGTCACCTCCACGCCGCGCTCTCGCACCCGCTCGATCACCTTCGCGACCTGGATCTCCACGATCTCCGAGATCTGCTCCCGCGTGAGCGAGTCGAAGCGCACGATGTCGTCCAGGCGGTTGATGAACTCGGGCTTGAAGTGGCTCAGGAGCTCCGCCCGCAGGCCCGACTCCTCCGAGGCGCCCCCGTCCCCGGCCGGCGCCGTCGTCGGGATATTCGAAGTCATGATCAAAACGCAGTTCTTGAAGTCCACCGTCCGGCCCTGGCCGTCGGTCAGGCGCCCGTCGTCCATCACCTGCAACAGCGTGTTGAACACGTCCGGGTGCGCCTTCTCGATCTCGTCCAGCAGCACCACCGAGTAGGGCCGGCGGCGCACCGCCTCGGTCAGCTGGCCCCCCTCTTCGTACCCCACGTACCCCGGAGGCGCCCCCACCAGGCGCGACACCGTGTGCTTCTCCATGTACTCCGACATGTCGATCCGCACCATCGCCTCCTGGGAGTCGAACATGAACTCCGCCAGCGCCCGCGCCAGCTCCGTCTTCCCCACCCCCGTCGGGCCCAGGAACAGAAACGTCCCGATCGGCCGGTTCGGGTCCTGCAGCCCCGCCCGCGAGCGGCGCAGCGCCGTCGCCACGGCCTCGACGGCCTCGTCCTGGCCGACGACGCGTTCGTGCAGGCGCTCCTCCATGTGGATCAGCTTCTCCACCTCCCCCTCCAGGAGGCGGCTCACCGGGATCCCCGTCCACCGCGCAACGACCTCCGCGACGTCGTCCGCGTCGACCTCCTCCTTGAGGAAGACCGGCTGCACGTGGGAGCGCGGGGCTCCCTCGCCCTCCCCCGCCGGGCCACCCTCCTGCTCGGCCAGCTCCTTCTCGAGCTGCGGGATCTCCCCGTAGCGCAGCTCCGCCGCGCGCTGCAGGTCCGCCGCGCGCTCGGCCCGCTCGGCCTCCATCCGGGCCTCCTCCAGGCGCTCCTTCAGCTCCCGCACCCCCTGGATCGCCTGCTTCTCCGCCTGCCACTGGGCCTTCATCCCCGCGGAGCGCTCCTTCAGCTCCGCCAGCTCGCGCTCGATCGCCCCGCGGCGCTCCGCGGAGGGCGCGTCGGTCTCCTTCGCCAGCGACGTCAGCTCGATCTCCAGCTGCATCACCCGGCGGTCGACCTCGTCGATCTCCGTCGGCAGCGAGTCGATCTCGATCCGCAGCCGCGACGCCGACTCGTCGATCAGGTCGATCGCCTTGTCCGGCAGGAAGCGGTCGGCGATGTAGCGCTGGGAGAGCGTCGCCGCCGCGATCAGCGCGTTGTCCTGTATCCGCACCCCGTGGTGGACCTCGTAGCGCTCCTTCAACCCCCGCAGGATCGCAATCGTGTCCTCCACGCTCGGCTCCCCCACCATCACCGGCTGGAAGCGCCGCTCCAGCGCCGCGTCCTTCTCGATGTGCTTGCGGTACTCATCGAGCGTCGTCGCCCCCACCGCCCGCAGCTCCCCGCGCGCCAGCATCGGCTTCAGCAGGTTCGCCGCGTCCACCGCCCCTTCCGCCGCGCCCGCCCCGACGATCGTGTGCAGCTCGTCGAGGAAGAGGATCACCGTCCCCCGCGCCTCCGTCACCTCCTTCAGCACCGCCTTCAGCCGGTCCTCGAACTCCCCGCGGTACTTCGCCCCCGCGATCAGCGAGCCGATGTCCAGGGCGATCACCCGCCGCTCCCGCAGCGACTCCGGCACGTCCCCCGAGACGATCCGCTGCGCCAGGCCCTCCACGATCGCCGTCTTCCCCACGCCGGGCTCCCCGATCAGGACCGGGTTGTTCTTCGTCCGCCGCGAAAGCACCTGGATCACGCGGCGGATCTCCTCGTCCCGTCCGATCACCGGGTCGAGCTTCCCCTCCTCCGCGATCCTCGTCAGGTCCCGCCCGAAGCGCTCCAGCGCCTGGTACTTCTCCTCCGGGTTCTGGTCGGTCACGCGGTGCGGGCCACGGACCTCCGCGAGCGCCACAAGCAGCCGCTCGCGGCTCGCCCCCACCGATCGCAGCGCCCGGGTCGCGCGGGTCGGCGGCTCCTGATCTCCTGCGAGCGCGAGCAGGAGGTGCTCGGTGGAGACGTACTGGTCCGAGAGCGCCCCGGCCTCGCGCTCGGCCGCACGCAGCACCGCCACCAGCTCGCTCGAGGGCTGCGTGTCGGCCGCGCCCGACCCCTCCCCGAGGCGCGGGAGATCGTCCAGCGCCCGGCCCGCCTCGGCGCGCAGCGCCTCCACGGAGACCCCGAGCTTCGCCAGCACCGGCAGCACCACCCCGCCCGCGCCCCCGTCGATCGCGGACTCCCCCCCGGGGGCCGCCGCTCCGGGCGCCTCCAGGAGCACCGCGAGCAGGTGCTCCGGGGTCACCTGCGGGTTGCGCCGCTCCTGCGCCAGACGCGCCGCCGCCGCGAGGGCCTCCTGGGACTTGATCGTGAATCGGTCAGGCTGCATCGCCGGGCTTCCTGGTCGTGGGACCGAACGGCGAGCGCGCGTCGGCGGCGCGCACGAGCGCGCCCGCGCGGTAGGGGACGAGCTCGGCGCGGAAGGAGCGCCGGACGCGCTCGAGCTCTTCGGCGAGCTCCACCTGCGCCCGCAACGCCGCGGTCTCGAGCTCCTCGATCCGCGCGTGCATCCCCTCGATCCGGGCCTCGAGCTCCAGGACGCGCTCGACCCCCGCGAGGTTCAGCCCGAGCTCCTCGGTCATCCCCTGGATCCTCCGCAGCCGCTCGACGTCCTCCTGGGAGTACAGGCGCGTCCCCTTCGGGGAGCGCCCCGGCTCGATCAGCCCGCGCGCCTCGTACATCCGCAGCGTCTGCGGGTGCATCTGCGCGAGCTCCGCAGCGACGGAGATCATGAAGACCCCGCGGTCCCTCGTGAGCTCCACGCTCCTCACGCGCCGCGCCGGCTCGCTCATCGGGAGGCCTCCTGGAAGAGCCGCGCGCGCGGGTCGCCGTCCATGACCTTCGAGAGCTCCTCCACGGCCGCGCGCTGCTCCTCGGTGAGCTCGCTCGGGACCTCGATCACGAAGCGGTAGTGGATGTCCCCGTGCTCCCCCGTCTTGCTGCCGAGCTTCACGGGCCCCTCGCCGCGCAGCCGCTGGACGGTCCCGTGGGTCGTCCCCGGGCGCACCCTCAGGGTCTTCGAGCCGTTCAGCGTCGGCACCCTGACCTCCGCGCCCCGGAGCGCCTCGGGGATGCTCAGCGGGACCTCGACCTCGAGGTTCTCCCCCTTGCGCGTGAAGACCGGCGAGGGGGCCACGTGGACGGTCACGTAGAGGTCCCCCGGGGGACCGTCGCGCAGGCCCGGCTCGCCCTTGCCGGCGAGCCGAATCCGCGAGCCCTCCTTGACCCCCGCGGGGATGTTCACGCGGTAGCTCTTCATCGTCCGCACCGCCCCCGTGCCGTGGCAGGTCGGGCAGGGGTCTTCGATCACGGTCCCGGAGCCCCCGCAGCGCGAGCAGGGCTGGGAGATCGAGAACATCCCCTGTCCCTGGGTCTCGATCCCGCGTCCCTGGCAGCGCGGGCAGACCGACGGGGTCGTCCCCGGCTTCGCGCCCGTCCCGTGACAGGTCGGGCAGGAGGCGCCCGTGGAGACC
>DASZFE010000151.1:0-4006 GCA_035940155.1 Solirubrobacteraceae bacterium
AGGACAGCGCGAGGGCGGCGAGCAGCGCTGCGAGCAGCGCGGTCAGGCGATTGGACATGGGGACGCTCCTTCTCGTGGATGGCTCTCACTGGGGCAGACTCCGCGTCACGTGGAACCTTCCGCGGTCCACGTAATAGGCTCCGTGGGGTCAACTCAAGGAACTCAAAGAGCTCGAGGGGAGATTCGATGGCGCAGATCGAGAAGGTGGGCGTCCTGGGCGCGGGGCTGATGGGCCACGGGATCGCGCAGGTCGCTGCGCAGTCCGGGTACGAGGTCGTCCTGCGCGAGGTCGACGAGGCGACGCTCTCCAAGGGCCTCGGGAAGATCGAGAAGCAGCTCGCGCGCGCCGTGGAGAAGGGGAAGTCGAGCCAGGAGGAGGCCGACGCGGTGCGCGGGCGCATCCACGGGACCGTCGACTACGGCGATCTGGCCGCGTGCGACCTGGTGATCGAGGCGATCACCGAGAGCCTGCCCCTGAAGCTCGAGATGTGGCGGGAGATCGACGGGATCGTCAAGCCAGAGGCGCTCTTCGCGACGAACACGTCCTCCCTGGCCGTGATCGACCAGGCCGCCGCGACGGGCCGTCCGGAGCGGTTCGTGGGCCTGCACTACTTCAACCCCGCCCAGGTCATGAAGCTCGTCGAGGTCGTCCGCTGCGTGACGACCTCCGATGAGACCTTCCAGGCGGCCCTTGAGTTCGCGCGCTCGGAGGGGAAGCTCGCGATCCCCACGCGCGACAAGGCCGGGTTCATCGTCAATCGCCTGCTCGTCCCCTACATGCTCGACGCGATCCGCGCCTACGAGGAGGGCGTGGGCTCGGTGGGGGAGATCGACGAGGCGATGAAGGCCGGCGCGGGCCACCCGATGGGGCCGCTCACCCTCTCTGACTTCGTCGGCCTGGACACCCTGGGCTCGATCTGCGAGGTCCTCTTCGAGGAGTTCCGCGAGCGGCGCTTCGCGCAGCCCCCGACGCTGCGCAAGATGCTCTCCGCGGGCTGGCACGGGCGCAAGTCGGGGCTGGGCTTCTACGACTACTCCGGCGAGGAGCCCCGCCCGAACCCGGCCTTGTAGCACCGACCCAACCCGGCCTCGTAGCGGGTACTAACCTCTATCGGATGAACGCGCCATCTCATCTGCGCGTCGCGGACGCCGACCGCGAGCAGCTGATCGACGAGCTGCGCGAGCACATGATCGACGGACGGCTCACCCCGGCCGAGTTCGAGGAGCGCCTGGAGAGCGCCTACAGGGCGACGACCCACGCGGACATCGAGGCCTTGAAGGCCGACCTGCCGATCAGCCCCTCCTCGGTCAGGCGCGCGCTCTCAAAGCGCAAGGCCCGGCTGCGCCGGCGCCTCGTGCAGGAGACCGGCGGCTCGATGGGCGTCTCGGCGCTCTGCGTGGGCATCTGGCTCGCGACCGGCGCCTCCGCGGACTTCTGGCCCGCGTGGGTGATCGGCTTCACGATGCTCCCCGTCGTGCGGGACGGCTGGCGTCTGCTCGGCCCGGCCTCCGACGTCGAGGTCGTCGAGGCCCGGATGCGGGCACGCCGCGAACGCGAGCTCGCCGCCATACGCGCCCACGGACGCCGTCGTGGCCGATACCGGAGACTGCCACGGTGAGCGCGGTGGAATGGAGTGAGCCCGGTCGGCAGGCATCGTCGGAGCACGGGGTCAGAGCCGGGCGTAGATGAGCGACCTGCCTCGGGCGAGAGAGCGGGCGCTCGCGGGCGGCCCGGAGCGCCACCACGAGAAGTCACGCGAGCAGGGCAAGCTCCCCGTGCGCGAGCGCGTGGCGCTGCTCCTGGACGAGGGGAGCTTCGCCGAGGAGGCGCTGCTGGCGAACTGGCAGGAGGAGGGCCTCGGCGCGGACGGGGTCGTGACGGGGGTCGGGACCGTCGAGGGGCGCCCCGTGGCGCTGATGGCGAACGACCCGACCGTCAAGGCGGGCTCGTGGGGGCCCAAGACGGTCGAGAAGATCCTCCGCATCCAGGAGCGCGCGCTCGCGCTGCGGATCCCGCTCGTCTACCTCGTGGACTCCGCCGGGGCGCGGATCACCGAGCAGGTGCAGATGTTCCCCGGCCGCCGCGGAGCCGGGCGGATCTTCTACAACGAGGTCAAGCTCTCCGGGCTCGTGCCCCAGGTCTGCGTCCTCTTCGGCCCCAGCGCCGCCGGGGGGGCGTACATCCCGGCCTTCTGCGACGTCGTCGCGATGCGCGAGGGGAACGCCTCCATGTACCTCGGCTCGCCGCGGATGGCCGAGATGGTGATCGGCGAGAAGGTCACCCTGGAGGAGATGGGCGGAGCGCGGATGCACACGGGCGTCTCGGGCTGCGGCCACACGCTCGTGCGCACCGACGAGGAGGGGATCGAGTGGGCCCGGCGCTACCTCTCCTACTTCCCAAGCAACTCCGAGGGCAGCGCTCCCCTGGACGATCCGCACCCGCCTGCCCGCGCCGCGATCGCGGACCTGATCCCAGCCGATGAGAACAAGCCCTTCGACATCAAGGAGCTCATCGACGCCCTTGTCGACGAGGGGTCATTCCTGGAGGTCCACGCGCGCTGGGCCAAGGAGCTCGTCGTCGGGTACGCCCGCCTGGAGGGCTGCGCCGTGGGGATCGTCGCCAACCAGCCCAAGCACAAGGGCGGGGTCCTCTTCAGCGACTCCGCCGACAAGGCCGCGCGCTTCATCTGGACCTGCAACGCCTTCGGGATCCCGCTCCTCTTCCTCGCGGACGTCCCCGGGTTCATGATCGGCACGCAGGTCGAGCGCGGGGGGATCATCCGCCACGGAGCGAAGATGATCAGCGCCGTCTCCGAGGCGACCGTCCCAAAGATCTCCGTGATCGTCCGCAAGGCCTACGGGGCGGGGCTCTACGCGATGGCCGGCCCCGCCTTCGAGCCTGACTGCTGCCTCGCCCTCCCAAGCGCCTCGATCGCCGTGATGGGGCCGCAGGCTGCGATCAACGCGGTCTACTACAACCAGCTCCAGGCCATCGAGGACGGGGAGGAGCGCGCGCGGCGCACGGAGGAGCTGCGCGCGGAGTACGCCGCGGACATCGACATCCTCCACCTCGCCTCCGAGCTCGTCATCGACGCCGTGATCGAGCCCGAGGAGCTCCGCGGGGAGCTCGTCCGCCGCTTCGCCCACGCTCAGGGCAAGCGGCGGGAGTGGCCCGCGAAGCGCAACCCCGTGACCCCGGTCTAGGATCTCGCTCATGGATCCCGTCGACCTCGCCTTCGCCGGAATCGCCCGCCAGGCCGAGCTGATCGCCTCCGGGGAGCTCTCCTCGCGGGACCTCGTGGAGGTCTACCTCGAGCGCATCCAGCGCCTCGACCCCCTCGTGAACGCCTTCCGGGTCGTCTTCCGCGAGCGCGCCCGCATGGAGGCCGACCAGGCCGACGCGCGGCGCAGCGCCGGGGCCTCCCGACCGCTCCTCGGCGTCCCGATCGCGGTCAAGGACGAGATCGACGTCGCCGGGGAGGTCACGGCGCTGGGGACCAACGCCTACGGGGAGCCTGCCGCGCGCGACGCCGAGGTGGTGACTCGCCTGCGGGAGGCCGGGGCGGTGATCATCGGCAAGACCCACGTCCCCGAGCTCTGCATGTTCCCCTACACCGAGTCCGCGACCTGGGGCTACACCCGCAACCCCTGGAACCGCGAGCACTCCTCCGGGGGCTCCAGCGGGGGCACCGCCGCGGCCGTCGCCGCGGGGCTCGTCGGAGCGGCGCTCGGCTCCGACGGGGGCGGCTCGATCCGCATCCCCGCCTCCTACTGCGGCCTCTTTGGCCTGAAGCCCCAGCGCGGGCGGATCCCCCTCGCGCCCAACGACGACGCCTGGCACGGGCTCTCCGTCAACGGCATCCTCACCCGCTCCGTCCGCGACACCGCCCTCTTCTTCGACGTCGCCGCCGGGGAGCGCCCCCGGATAGGCGGCCCCGGGGAGACCGGGGGCGGCCCGCGCAGACCCGAGCCCCCTCCTCCCATCGACGGTCGCTGTGTCGATCTG
>DASZFE010000152.1:0-1521 GCA_035940155.1 Solirubrobacteraceae bacterium
CCCCCCCCCCCCCCCCCCCCCCCCCCCCCCCGCGCGCTCCCTCCCTTCCGCTTGGTTGAACCGGTTGCATTACGGCCTCGCGGCTTTGCCGCTCGATCTTCTTATTATTGAGACTTGAAGCGGGTCAGGGCTTGAAGCGGGGGTCGAGGAGGTCTCTCAAGGCGTCGCCGAGGAGGTTGATGCCGAGGACGGCGGTGAGGAGGGCGGCGCCCGGGAAGAAGGCGACCCAGGGGGCGGAGACGAGGAAGGTCTGGCCCTCGGCGAGCATGCTGCCCCAGGAGATGGTCGGGGCTTGGGCGCCCAGGCCGAGGAACGAGAGGCCCGCCTCGGCGATCATGTTGCTCCCGACGCCGATCGTGGCGGCGACGATGATCGGCCCGACCGCGTTGGGCAGGAGATGGCGGAGCAGCACGGTGGTGTGCCCGGCCCCGAGGGCGCGGGCGGCCTGCACGTAGTCGCGCTCCTTCAGCGAGAGCACCTCGCCGCGGACCACGCGCGCGATGGTCGTCCAGCCGAGCGCCACCAGCACCAGCGCCACCTTGTCGAGGCCCGGCTGCTCGAAGACCGCGATCAGCCCGATGGCGAGGATCAGCGAGGGGAACGCCATCACCACGTCGGTCACGCGCATCAGGAGCGAGTCGCGCCAGCCGCCGTAGTAGCCGGCCAGGAGACCGATCGCGATGCCGAGCGCCGCGATCACCACTTCGACCCCCAGGCCCAGCGCGAGCGACACGCGGCCGCCGTAGAGCACGCGCGAGAGGAGATCGCGGCCGAGCGCGTCGGTGCCCAGCGGGTGGGCGACCTCGGGCGGCCGCAGCATCGTCTCGCTGAGCGCGGCGGGCACCGCGGCCGGGTCGTAGGGCGCGAGCCACGGAGCCAGGAGCGCGGAGGCGGCGAAGAGCCCGACGAGGGTCGCGCCCACGATCAGGCGTCCGCGCCGGCGGCCGCCGGTCCCCGCGAAGCCTTCGCGTCGCGGGCGGGCGAGCGCGGACGTGCTAGCGGCCACGGCGGATCCTCGGGTCGATGACGAGGTAGGCCAGGTCCACGAGCAGGTTGGCGATCACGTAGATGACCGCGAACACCAGCACTGCCCCCATCACCAGCGGGAGATCCCGCTGGCCGACCGCGGCGACCAGCATCCGCCCGATGCCCGGCCAGGCGAACACGGTCTCGGTGAGCGGGGCGCCCACCAGCAAGTCGGCGAGCCCGATACCGATTACGGTGACGACCGGGATCAGAGCGTTGCGCAGAGCGTGCTTGACCACCACCCGCCACTCGGCGAGGCCCTTGGCGCGCGCGCTCTGGATGTACTCCTGGCGGACCACCTCGAGCAGGCTCGAGCGCGTCATGCGCGCGATCGTCCCGGTGTGGACCGCAGCCAGGGTCAGGGCCGGCAGCACCAGGTTCGCCCACGCGCCGTCGCCGTAGCCCGACACCGGCAGCCATCCGAGCCAGACCGCGAACAGCAGCGAGAGCATCATGCCGAGCCAGAACACCGGGGTGGAGATGCCCAGCACCGCC
>DASZFE010000153.1:0-4690 GCA_035940155.1 Solirubrobacteraceae bacterium
CGGTCTGGG
The DNA here is from genome assembly GCA_035940155.1 of Solirubrobacteraceae bacterium. Taxonomy (GTDB): domain Bacteria; phylum Actinomycetota; class Thermoleophilia; order Solirubrobacterales; family Solirubrobacteraceae; genus Palsa-744. The sequence goes on from DASZFE010000153.1 coordinate 10, forward strand.
CGGGGGAGGTGATCGAGCACGTGCTGGACACGGGGGCGTGGCTCTCGGAGGTCCGCCGGGTGCTGCGCCCGGGGGGGCGGCTGCTGCTGAGCACGCCGGGGCACGGGCGGTTGAGGATGCTCGCGCTGGCGGTGCGGGCGGGGACGTTCGCGGGGCACTTCGACCCGCGGGGGGACCACGTGCGGTTCTACAACCGCAGGGCGCTGACGGACCTCCTGGGGGACTTCGGTTTCGAGGGGGTCGAGGTGCGCGGGGTGGGCGGCCTCCCGGGCGCGCGGGCGGTGATGCTGGCGTCGGCACGGCGGGGGCGGTTTTAGGGCGTGCGGGTACCTCCCTCCCTCCCTCCCTCACGGCCGCGCCGGCCTCCCGGATCGGCCGCGGTAGCCTCCGCGGGGTGAAACTGGATGAGCTGGGGATGCCTCTGGAGGGGGAGCGGGTGGCGCTGGAGCCGCTGCGGGAGGACCACAGGGAGGGCCTGTGGGCGGCGGCGGCGCACGGGGAGATCTGGGAGTGGCTTCAGCCGGTCGGGAGGGACCGGGGGGATTTTGATGAGTGGTTCGCGCGTGGGCTTGGGGCGTGCGAGGCCGGTCGGGAGGGGGTCTTCGCGACGGTGGATCGACGGAGCGGGGAGGTGGTGGGGAGCACGCGGTACATGACGATCCGCCCGGAGCACGGGGGCCTCGAGATCGGCTGGACGTGGCTGGCGCCCCGGGCGTGGGGACGGGGGCGAACGTGGAGGCGAAGCTGCTGATGCTCGAGCGGGCGTTCGAGCGGATGGGGTGCGTGCGGGTGGAGCTGAAGACGGACGCGCGGAACGGGCGCTCGCGGGCGGCGATCGAGGCGCTCCCGGCGAGCTTCGAGGGGGTCTTCCGCAGGCACATGGTCGTGCCGGGGATCGGGGTGCGGAACTCGGCGTACTACAGCGTGATCGAGGAGGAGTGGCCGGGGGTGCGGGCGAACCTGGAGCGCCGGCTCGCGGGCCTCGACGGCTCCTATAGCAGCTCGAGGTCCCCGACGGAGAGGGCCCAGGAGTCAAGGCGGGTGGGGTCGGGGAGGAGGTTCTCCCGGAGGGGGTAGGCCATCAGCATGGTCCCGCGGCGCAGCGGGGCGAAGCCGCAGAGGGCGGCTTGGCGACGCGAGGGGAAGTTGCAGCTGAGGAAGTCCACAGGGGCGGCCTGACCGACGAGCCGCAGGAGGGCTCTCAGGCTCCGGGGGTCCTCGCGCTCGAGGAAGAGCTCGCAGAGGTGGGTGACCCAGAAGGGGCCGTGACGGCGGGTTCGGAAGATCGCGAGGCCCCCGCCCCGGTCCTCGCGGCCGGCGAGGGCGCGGTAATCGCCGAGGTGCCCGTAGCGCCAGCGCAGGTAGTCGAGGTCCTTGACGGTGGCGAGTCGATCTCCGGACTTCCCCGCCCGCGGGAGGGGTGGGGGGAGGGGGACGCCGTCGCGGAGGATCTCGGCGGCGGTGGGGGCGTCGATCTGGAGGCGCTCGGGCGTCTTGGACCCCTTCGCGCGGGCGCGGCGGATGGTCTCTCGGAGGGGCCCGCGCGGACGGATGAAGCGCGGCAGTCTCCCGATCTGGCGCCGTCCAGACTTGAGGCTGCCCGGACGGCTCTGTTCGTTGGGGTTGCTCCAGACGAAGGCGACCTCGTCGGGGAAGTCCACGACGGATCGAATCACGATCGAGGCGCCGAGTCCCCGGTGGGAGGGGTGGGTGGCGAGGTCGACCCCGCGCATCGCCGCGAGGGTCTGCCCGCGGGCGGTGAATCGCCAGGGCATGTAGGCGGCGAAGGCGATGATCACGCCGTCGACCTCGGCTACGAGGAGGATCGAGGGACCGTGTGGGCCGGCGTTGTGCTTCCAGCGGAAGAACTCGCCGGGGGTGAGCCCGGGGGTGTCGGGGTGCCAGCGCCCGAAGGCGGCCTGGAGGATCTCGAGGACGCGGGGCTCGTCCCCGGCCTCGAAGGCCCGGGCGGTGACGGCGCCCTTAAGAGCCCCCGGATGCGTCTCCATGGTGAGCGGACGATAGAGCACGACTCACACAGGGGCGGGACTCTTTCAGGCTACCTCACCGACGCTCTCACGCGCGCGTCTCACCGGGCGCACGGACGTGACGACCCAAAGTTTATTAAACGATGAGTCTTTAAGTCTTAGATAGAGCGGCGTTGGGAAGCGATCGTTGGCTACGTGTCTTCGGTGCCCTCGTTGAGGATCGAGAGGTACTGGTCGTAGACGTAGAGCTTCCCGCGGCGTCGACCGGTGGCCTCGCGAAGGATTCCGGCTCTCTCGAGACGGGCTATCGCGGCATAGACCGGCGGGACGGTGAGCCCGATGGAGGCGGCCGTGGAGGAGGCGTCGATGAGGACGGAGCGTGCGGCGAGGTCGTGGACGCGATGCGCGGTCGGGGCGGCGCGCCCGAAGGAGTGGATCGTCTGACGGTCGGTCTCGATCATGGCGACGAGACGTCGGGTGGTGAGGGTGGTCGAGTCTGCGACCTCGAGGAGACCCTCTAGGAAGAACCGCAGCCAGCCCTCCCAGTCCCCGTGGGTGCGGATGTGCTGGAGGTGTTCGTAGTAGGCGTCGCGGTGACGCTTGAAGTAGAGACTGAGGTAGAGGAGCGGTCGGCGCATGACACCCTCGGAGCAGAGGAGGAGCGTGATGAGCAGGCGCCCGACGCGGCCGTTGCCATCGAGGAAGGGATGGATGGTCTCGAACTGCGCGTGCGCGAGCGCGGCCTTGATGAGGATCGGGGTGGGCTGGGGATCGTCGTGAATGAAGCGCTCCAGGGCGCCGATGGCCGGAAGGACCTCCTGCGAAGGGGGTGGAACGAAGCGTGCGCGGCCGGGACGGCTGCCGCCGATCCAGTTTTGGGTGCGACGAAACTCGCCGGGAGCCTTGTTGGAGCCTCGACCGGTCTGCAGGAGGCGGCGGTGGACTTCGCGCAGGAGCCTTCCGCTTACGGGCGGGGCACCCGGTTGCGCGATCTGCTCGAGGCCGTGGTTCAGGGCCGCGATGTAGTTCGCGGTTTCCCGGGCGTCTTCGCGGAGTGGCTCGGGCGCGGCGTCGTGCTCGAAGAGCAGAAGGTCTGAGAGGGAGGACTGGGTGCCCTCGATCTGCGAGGAGAGCACGGCCTCCTTGCGGGCGAAGGCGTAAATGAACTGGTCGGGGTCGGGGAGCAGGAGGGTGATGCCGTCGAGTCGTCCCAGGGCCTGGTTGGCGCGGTCCAGAAGGCTCTGCATGGGGGCGTCGATCCGCAGCGGTGGGTCGGGCGGGAGTGGTCTGGGATAAAAGGCCCAGTAGCCATCGGGACCGCCCTGAGCCAAGCGGAGCTCGCCGGCCCGAGGGCTCGAGGGTGGAGGCTCAGAAAGCGATGACCTCGGATCGTTTATCACGCCCCGAGCTTACTAAACGATAAGCGCGTAAGTCTTAGATAGCACGATCGTTGTGAAGCGATCGTTGAACTGCGAGCTGGCCCACCGATCAGCCGACGAGCCAGATGGCCCCGTCGCGGATCTCGACGGGGTGGGTCTTCAGGGGACGCCCGCCGGTGGTGGCCTTGACGGCGCCGGCGAGGGGCTTGAAGGCGCCCTGGGGACCTTTGAGCATCCTGCCGGTGCGGACGTCGTAGAGGGCGGCGTGCCAGGGGCACTCCAGGCATCCGTCCTCGGTGATGCGCCCCTTGCCGAGCGGGGCGAAGAGGTGTCGGCAGCGGTTTGAGACCGCGAAGGGCTCCCCGGCGCTGAGACCCACCGCGAGGGCGCCGTGGGGGGTGTCCTCGACGACGGCGACCTGGGGGTCGCCGAGGTCGTCGAGGGCTATGAGGCGCAGGGGGGTCTGCTCGGAGTTCGCGATGGGTGGATGGTGGCAGATGGATGGGACGGCCCGGTTGTGAGCGGCTCGCGACTGCCCGGGCGCAACCTTCCGGGCGGGGGCGTGTTGGATGGGGCGAGCCCGGAGGAGAGCGGGCGGGCACCGGAGAGACGACCACTCGAGAAGGGTGCGGGCATGGGCAGGGCGGCGAGGGCGATGGCGAGGGCGGTGATCGGGCTGGGGCTCCTGCTCGGGCTCGCCCCGGGCGCCTCGGGGGCGCCGCTGGGGGGGATCCACAAGATCCAGCACGTGGTGGTGATCATGCAGGAGAACCGCTCGTTTGACTCTTACTTCGGGACTTACCCGGGGGCGAACGGGATTCCGGCGGGGGTGTGCGTGCCGGACAAACTGCACGGGGGGTGCGCGAGGCCGTTTCACGACTCCGCCGACAAGAACTACGGGGGGCCGCACAGCGCGGCGAACGCGGCGAACGACATCGACAGTGGGAGGATGGACGGGTTCGTGAACCAGGTGGAGAGGTGGATAGGCTGCACCGCGGCCACCGACCCGAGCTGCAGCCCGTGTAGAGAAACGAACGCGGGCGCCTGTGTGGACGTGATGGGCTATCACGACGCGCGGGAGATCCCGAACTACTGGACCTACGCGGAGAACTATGTCCTCCAGGACGCCATGTTCGAGTCCACGGCGTCGTGGAGCCTGCCGGAGCACCTCTTCATGGTCTCGGGGTGGTCGGCCTCCTGCCCGAGGGGCGACCCGGACCCGATGCACTGCGGGAACTCGCTGGAACAGCCTGGAGAGCTCCCTCTCTCGCCAGGGACGACGTTCGCTTGGACGGACATCACCTACCTGCTCCA
>DASZFE010000154.1:0-4016 GCA_035940155.1 Solirubrobacteraceae bacterium
GAGCGCAACGTCCTCGACAACCTCACCGCCACCGACGAGGACCTCGCCGAGGAGGTCCGGCGGATGCTCTTCGTCTTCGAGGACATCGTCAAACTCGAAGAGCGCGCCATCCAGCAGGTTCTCCGCGAGGCCGATCAGAAGGACCTCGTCCTCGCCCTCCGCGGCGCCCCCGAGAGCGTCAAAGAGGTCGTCCTTGCGAACGTCTCCGAGCGCGGCGCGCAGATGATCAAGGAGGAGATGGAGATCCAGCAGCCCCAGCGCAAGCGCGACATCGACGAGGCCCAGGGTCGGATCGTCGCCGTCGTCCGCCGCCTCCAGGAGGCCGGCACGATCGTCCTCCCCGGCGAGGAGGGCGAGGAGAGCGAAGTCGTCATCTGAGATGCCCCCCACGAGCACCCCCACCGACTACTCCCTGGAGCAGCTCGCCCCTTCCCCGGCCTCGCCCCGGAACGCCGGGCAGCGGATCCTCGCCCAGGCTGCCGGCGAGGCCGAGCGCATCCGTGAGCAGGCCCGCACGGAGGGCCGCACCGAGGGCCGCGCGATCGGGCAGGCCGACACGCTCGCCGCGACCGAGGCCCTGCGCGAGGCCCTGCGGGAGCTCACCGAGATGCGCGCCCAGATCGCCGCCGCCGTCGAGCTCGACGCGGTCGAGCTCGCGCTTGCCCTCGCCGCGAAGATCCTCTCCGGCGTCCTCGAGGTCCAGCCCGAGCGCGTCGTCGACGTCGTCATGGGCGCCCTGCGGCGCGTCAACGAGCGGCGGCGCATCGCCGTCCTCGTCAACCCCGCCGACCTCGAGCTCGTGAACGCCTCTGTAGAGGAGCTCATCCTCCAGGCCGGCGGGATCGAGCTCTGCGAGGTCCAGTCCGATCGGCGCGTCCCCCGCGGGGGCGCCGTCGTGCGGACCCTCGAGTGCGAGGTCGACGCGACCGTCCCCGCCCAGCTGGAGCGCGCCCGGGAGATCGTCCTGGAGGAGCTCCGCGCAGGCGGCGCCGAGACCCCTCACGCGAGCCCGAGCCCCGAGCCCCACGACGAGCCCCAGGGAATCCCCGCCCCCGACGCGCCCGAGCACGCCGCGTGAGCCTCGCCACCCACTCCCCCGAGACCTTCGCGAAGGCCTCCTCGGCCCTCCGCCGAGCCGACCTCGTCAGGCGCCACGGCCGCGTGAGCAACCTCATCGGGCTCATCATCGAGGCCACCGGCCTGGAGGCCGAGGTCGGCGAGGTCTGCCTCGTGGGAACCGACCGCGAGCGCCCGCCCGTCTCGGCCGAGGTCGTCGGGTTCCGCGAAGGCCGCACCCTGCTCATGCCCCTCGGCGAGCTCCACGGGATCGGCCCCGGCACGAAGGTCCTTGCCACCGGCGCCCCCTTCCGCGTCGCCGTCGGCCCGCGGCTCCTCGGGCAGGTGATCGACGGCCTCGGCGTCCGCCTCCAGGGCTCCCCGACGGACGCCGAGGAGGACGACCCGTTCGGGATCGACCGACCACCGAACGTCGTGCGCTCCACCAGCGCCTCCCCCCCCGACGCCCTCAGCCGACCCCGGATCGACGAGCGCGTCGGGCTCGGGGTGCGCACGCTCGACGCCCTCGTGCCCTGCGGACGCGGCCAGCGGCTCGGAATCTTCGCCGGCTCGGGCGTCGGAAAGTCCTCGCTCCTGGGGATGATCGCCCGCTCGACCAGCGCCTCCGTGAACGTCATCGCGCTCGTCGGCGAGCGCGGTCGCGAGGTCCGCGAGTTCATCGAGCGCGACCTCGGCGACGCCCTCGAGCGCTCCGTCGTCGTCGTCGCCACCTCCGACCAGCCCGCCCTCGTGCGCATCAAGGCCGCCTTCACCGCGACCACCGTCGCCGAGCACTTCCGCGACCGGGGCCACGACGTGATGCTCATGATGGACTCCGTCACGCGCTTCGCCATGGCCCAGCGCGAGGTCGGCCTGGCGATCGGCGAGCCCCCCGCCACGCGCGGCTACCCCCCGAGCGTCTTCGCGCTCCTGCCCCGCCTCCTCGAGCGCGCGGGCACGAGCCTCGAGGGCTCGATCACCGCGCTCTACACCGTCCTCGTCGACGGCGACGACATGAACGAGCCCGTCGCCGACGCCGTCCGCGCGATCCTCGACGGGCACGTCGTCCTCACGCGCGCCCTCGCCCACGCCGGACACTACCCCGCGATCGACCTCCTCCAGAGCGTCTCCCGCCTGACCGGCGAGATCATCCCGCCCGACCTCCTGCGCGCCGGCCAGGTCCTGCGCGGGGCACTCGCGACGCTCCACGAGAAGGAGGACCTCGTCTCCGTCGGCGCCTACGCCCCCGGGAGCGACCCCGCGCTCGACGCCGCCCTCGCGCACCGCCCCCGCATCGACGCCTTCCTGCGCCAGGACGTCGCCGAGCGCACCGACCCCCGGAGCGCCGACGCGCAGCTCCGTGACCTCGCGGCCTCGCTCGAGCGCGCCACCGCGCACACGGACGAGGAGATCCTCGACGCCGAGGAGATCCACCCCGCCGAGCCCGACCTTCCGCTCGCCGCGGACCTCGGGCCCCCGGCGATCCCCTCGCTGCGGCTCGCCCTTTGAGCGCCCTCCGCGGGCCTCAGCCGACCGGGCGGTACTCGCGCGTGATGGGGTTCTGCTCGAGCAGCCCGAGCGCGCGGAGCGTCTTGACGTAGCGGTGCGTCGTCGAGGGGGACATCTGCAGCCGATTCGCCAGATCCACGATCGCCAGCCACGGGCGCTCCGGGCCGTAGCAGGAGAGGACCGCGAGGCCCCGCAACAACGAGTGCGAGAGGTGGGGATCGTCGAGCGCCCGCTCGAGCGCCTCCCGGCTCGCGTCCCGCAACGCGCTCGACCCGCCGTTCCCGTTCAGGCCCGGCGGCTGGGCGTTCTCGAGCGCCACCAGCAGCAGCCCCGAGATGCTCTCGCTGCGGTGCTGACCCGCCGCACGCACGACCTGCTGGACCTGGACCGGTGAGAGCTTGATCAAGACCTCGGGTTCGTCTTTCATGACTTGACTCGCAATCTGTCCGTGGAGCACTTATCGATTCCGCCAGGGGGCGCCTCGGATCGGCCGCGCCCTCCGAGCTCGGCCTCTCCTCGACCGACGGACGACCGTCGGCACCCGTGAGCCTTTCATGTCGAGATCCCGCGCGTACTTCAGTCGTGACCCATTTTGGGAGAAATCGTGTGCGTTTTGGGAGGAATAGCGCACCTTTGGGGAGGGATCGTCACGCAAATCCCCGTCCGATCGCCCTCAAGAAGGGCCTCCCGCCTCCGATTACACATGGCGTGAACGGAACCTCATTCCGATTCCGCCTCGAGCGCCTCCGTGCCCTGCGCGAGCGTAAGGAGGATCTTGCCCGCCAGGAGCTCGCGAGGGCCATCGCACGACTCGGCGACAGCCGCGCGCGACTCTCGAGCTTCGACTCCGACCTCCAGCAGGCCCGCACCGAGCAGCGCGAGGCCTATGAATGCGAGGTCCTCAGCGGCGACCAGCTGAAGGCCCACCAGGCCTTCCTCGAACGCGTCGAGGCCCGCCGCAGCGCCGGCGTGCGCGAGATCGAGCACGAAGAGACCCGGGTCGCCGATCGCGACGCCGAGCTCGGGCTCGCCGCCCGCGAGCACGCCATGCTCGAGCGCCTCAGGGACCGCGCCCGTGCCGAGTACGACCGCGATCGCCGGCGCGAGGAGAGCAACACCCTCGACGAGATCGCCACCGAGCGCTTCGGACGGACGGCCGCATGAACGTGAACACCGTCACTCCCGGCCCACCCCCCGACGCCCTCGCCGCGAGCGCGCGCGTCCAGCAGCTCCAGGCGATCATCGCCAAGGCCGAGGGCGCCCCGTCGAGCTCGAGCTTCGCCGACGCGCTCAACTCGGCCCGCTCCCGGCCCGCGGACGCCGCCACACCCTCACCTGTCGCGACCGCCGCCGCCGTCCCCACGCCCGGGACGCCCCTCGCGGCCCCCGCCACCTACCCGGCCTACCCCTCGGCCGAACCCACGAGCGCGATACCCCCCGCCCGCGCCAAT
>DASZFE010000155.1:0-2128 GCA_035940155.1 Solirubrobacteraceae bacterium
GGATCTCTTCGTCGCGGGGGTTTTCGGCGGGATGCTCGCCGCGACCGGCGATCGCCGCGGGCAGCTGCGGGGCGCGGCGCTCGTGGCGGTGCTCGCGCTCGCCTTCGACTTTCTCTTCTTCGTCGTCAACGAGCTCCCCGCCACCGTCCCCGTGGCGCTCGCCGTGCTCTTGCGGATGCTTGTGAGTCAGACCCGGAAGGCGCCGTCTCGCTGGAGCTCCTCACCATCGACGACGAGCGTCCCTCCCTGACGGAGATCACAGATGAGGTCCCAGTGCAGGGAGGACTCGTTCACGCCGCCCGTCTCCGGGTAGGAGCGCCCGAGAGCCAGGTGGACCGTGCCGCCGATCTTCTCGTCGAAGAGGATCGAGCGGGTGCCGCGGTCGATCGCGAAGTTCGTCCCGATCCCCAGCTCCCCCAGGCGCCGCGCGCCGGGGTCGGAGTCCAGCATCTCGTGCAGGAGCTCCTCGCCGCGCTCCGCGCCCGCGTCGGTGACGCGGCCCTCGTGGAAGCGCAGGCGCACCCCGGCGACCTCGCGCCCGCCGAAGGTCGTGGGCAGGTGGAAGGTGATCTCACCCTCCGCGGAGTCCTCCACGGGGCCCGTGAAGAACTCGCCGTCGGGCATGTTGTGGCGGCCATCCGCCGCGACGAAGTGCCGCCCCGCGATCGAGAGGCGCAGATCGGTCCCGGGACCCTGGATGTGGACCTCCTCGCGTCCCTCGATCCAGGCCGCCAGGCGGCGGACCTCATCGGCCTGCGAGCGCCAGGCCGCGACCGGGTCCTCGAGGTGGCAGAGGCAGGCGCGGTAGAGGAAGTCCTCGTAGGCGGAGAGGCTCATCTCGGCCTCCGCGGCGTAGCCGTTGGTGGGGAACTGGCAGAGCGCCCAACGCAGCTCCCCGGCGGCCGAGCGGGCCATCACGCGCTCCATCAAGGGGGCGCTCGCGCGCTGGCGGCGGACCTGGCGCTCGGGCGGGACTTCAGAGAGCTCGCGCGGGTTGGAGCTCGCCAGCACGCGGATGCGGACGTCGGCCTCCTCGGTCAGCTGCCGCGCGACGGGGGAGACGTGGTCGATCTGCTCCTCGGAGGCGAGCGCGAAGAAGGCCGCCTGGGCGCGCTCGGGGCTCATAAGCACGACGGGGTGCCCGTCGGCCCGCAGGACCTCTTCGTAGATCGCCTGGATCAGGTTCTCCGCGGCGCTCTCTCCCTCGATCGAGCAGAGCTCCCCGGGCCGCACGGCCGTGGAGTGGCGCACGATCACCTCGGCGAGTCGCGCGACGCGCACGTCGGACATCCGCGGCAGGCTAGCTGAGATGCTCGCTTCCGGCGGTCCGGCCGCTCCCGAGCACTGAAACGACGGCGCCGTCCACGTCGTCCCTCGCGTCCTCGAGGTCCGGCTCGCCGGTGAGCCGCGCGGCGTCGAGCCTCGCGGTGAGCGGCCGCGCGGCCGTGTCGATGCTCGCGGGGGGCTTGATCTCGCGCTCGGACCTCGCGCCGGCCTCCTCGATGCGGCGCACCTGGGGGATGACTCGACTGTCGAAGGAGCCGACGGCTTTGTTGTAGGCGTCGACGGCCGAGTCGAGCTGGCGGCCGATCTTCGCGAGCGGATCGACGAAGTTCCCGAGCCGGTGGTGGAGCTCGCGGGCGGCGCTCGCGATCTCCCGGGCGGAGGTAGCGATCTGCTCTTGGCGCCAACCGTAGTGGACCGCGCGCAGCAGGCCGATGAGGGTCGTCGGGGTCGCGATCAGGACCTGGTTCGAGAAGCCGTACTCGATCAGCGAGGGGTCCTCCGCGAGGGCCGCCTGGTAGATCCCGTCGGAGGGGATGAACATCACCACAAGCTCCGGGGTCGCCTCGATCCGGTTCTGGTAGCCCTTGGAGGCGAGTTTCATGACGTGTTCGCGCGTCTGACGGGCGTGGCGGGCGAGATGGAGCTCGCGCTCCTGGTCGGTGGTGGCCTCCAGGTGGGAGAGGTAGGCGTCGAGGGGGACCTTCGAGTCGACCACGATCACCCTCCCGCCGGGGAGGCGCACGAGCAGGTCCGGGCGCAGGGCGCCCTCCTCGGTGTTGATCGTCTGCTGCTCCACGAAGTCGCAGTGGGAGACCATCCCGGCCATCTCGACCACGTTGCG
>DASZFE010000156.1:0-1858 GCA_035940155.1 Solirubrobacteraceae bacterium
GGCGAGGATCACCCCGGCCACGAGCGCGCCCACGAGGCCGAAGGCGGGGGCGTACGGCGAGAGGGACCCGCGGGGGAGCAATAGAGGACCCAGGCGGGTCCCGAGGAATGCACCGAGTGCGAAGCCCCCGAAGGAGAGCGCCCCCACGATGAACCCCCGCCGGAACCCGAAGAGGGCGAGCAGCGCGAGGAAGCCGAGGACGATCCAGTCGAGCCGTGTCACGGTCCATGTTCTACCCGGTCGCTGAGACACCCCCGCGGGGCCACTCGCGAGGCGGGGGGCGGGTCGGCGGCTCTCCCCTCACCCGCGAGCGGGGCCACGGGGGACACGGGGGCCACGGGCGCGTGCGGGCACGGCGGATCCGGGCGGTGCTCGCGCTCGCGGGGGTCGCGTTCGTCCTGGGGGCGATCGTGGGCGCGGACCACACCCCGGCGTGGGAGCAGGACCTCGCGGCGCGCTTCACGGCGGCGTGGGCGCGGGGGGACTACGCGAGGATGTACTCCGAGATCGACCCGGCCGCGCAGCGGGAAGTCTCGGTGGACGAACTCGCGAGCGCCTACCGGGAAGCCGCGCTGACGGCCACGGTGGCGGCGACCGGCCTGCGTGTGAGCGGCCCGCCCCGCCAGGTGAGCGCGGAACTGGTCGTGGTCCCGGTGCGCGTGCGAACGCGCCTCTTCGGGACGCTCTCGGAGGACTTCAGGCTGCCGATCCGCGGCCGCGGCGAAGAAGCCCGGATCGCGTGGTCGCGCTCGCTGGCCTTCCCGGGGTTGCGCACGGGCGAGCGGCTGAGCCGCCGGACCACGCTGCCCCCGCGCGCCGCGCTACTGGCGCAGGATGGATCGACCCTCGCGAGCGGAACGGGCTCCCGCGAAGGGGCGCGCGAATCGCCGCTGGGGGCAACGGGCGCGGCGATCGTGGGGACGGTGGGCGCGATCCCCGAAGCGCGCCGGGCGGCGCTCCTGGGCGAAGGGGACCCGGCGGACGCGACGGTGGGGTTGACGGGCCTGGAGCGGACCTTCGACGCGCGCCTGCGGGGGACCCCGGGCGGGGAGCTGCTCGCGGGCGGGCGGGTGCTCGCGAACGTCACGGCCCGCGCGGGGGCGCCGGTGCGCACGAGCATCTCCCCGGCGATCCAGCGCGCGGCGACGCTCGCGCTGGGCGGCCGGTACGGCGGGATCGTGGTCCTCGACCCCCGCACGGGGGCGGTGCGGGCGGTCGCGGGGATCGGGATCGACGCCCTGCAGCCCCCGGGCTCGACCTTCAAGATGGTGACCCTCGCGGGGGTCCTGCAGGCCGGGATCGCCAAACCGACGAGCCTCTTCCCCTATGCGACCTCGACGACGCTCGACGGGGTGAGGCTGGCGAACGCGAACGGGGAGTCCTGCGGGGGCTCGCTCGCGCTGGCCTTCGCGACCTCGTGCAACTCGGTCTTCGCCCCGCTGGGCGTGAGGCTCGGGGCGGCGCGCCTGGTGGCGACGGCCGAAGCCTTCGGCTTCAACCACGACCCGGGCATCCCGGGCGCGGCGGAGAGCACGATCCCGCCGGCCCCGCAGATCCAGGGGGAACTGGCGCTCGGCTCGACCGCCATCGGCCAGGGGGAGGTCCAGGCGAGCGCCCTGGAGATGGCGGTGGTCGCGGCGACGATCGCGGACGGGGGCGCGCGTCCGCGTCCGACGTTTCTCACGGCGCCCACCCCGGGCGGGGGGGATGGCGGCGTCTCGGTGCGGCGCGTGCCGGCGGGGGGCGCGCGGGCGACGAGCTCAAAAGTCGCCCGCACGGTGAGACGACTGATGATTGGAGTCGTGCGCGAAGGCACCGGGACGGCGGCGGCGATCCCCGGGGTCGTGGTCGCCGGCAA
>DASZFE010000157.1:0-4061 GCA_035940155.1 Solirubrobacteraceae bacterium
GGAGATCGCGCGCGCGGGGACACTGGGGGCGGCGTCGACGTAGAGGCCGAGCCCGGGCTTGGAGCCGAGGCGCCCTTCGACGTAGTGCTCGGTGCTCCAGGTCGTGTTGGGGTCGCCGTCGAGGACGCTCGAGACCTCGGCGCGGTGTTCGGGTTCGGTGCCGAAGGGGTTGTAGTCGTGCGCGGCGGTCTGGCCGAGGTCGACGGCGGTGAGCCCCGGGCGGGGAGCGGGACCGGAGGGGACGCCGGTGCCGCGGTGGGTGTGGCCGGCGGCGAGGATCAGGACGCCGGCGAGGACGACGGCGAGGAGGGCGACGAGGAGGATCGCGCGAACGGGGTGGAGGGTGGGCCAGGGAACGCGGCGGCGGGTGGAGTCGGGCAGGGTGCGCAGGACGGCGGTGACTTCGCCGGTGGCCTGCCCGGCGCGGGCGGTCTCCAGGGCGAGAGCCTCTTCGAGATCGGAGAGGAGGGCCGGGATGTCGGGGTAGCGGTGAGCGGGGTCCTTCGCGGTGGCGCGGTCGAGGATCGCGGCGGTCGCGGCGGAGAGGTCGCGGCGGCGGAGCTGGACGTCGGGGAGCTCCTCGCGGACGTGGCGCATGGCGACGGCGACGGGGGTCTCGGCGGCGAAGGGGACGGTCCCGGTGAGCATCTCGAAGAGGAGGACCCCGAGGGAGTAGACGTCGGACTGGCCCGTGACGGGCTGCCCGAGGGCCTGCTCGGGGGAGACGTAGTCGGTGGTCCCGATGACGCGCCCGTCGAGGGTGAGGCCGTCCTCGGCGAGGGTGCGGGCGATGCCGAAGTCGGTGATCTTCACGGCGCCCTCGGCGGCGAGGAGGACGTTCTGGGGCTTGACGTCGCGGTGGACGATCCGCTGCTCGTGGGCGGCGCCGAGGGCGCGGGCGATCTGGATCGCGTAGGCGAGGGCCTGCGGGGCCTCGAGCGACCCTTGGCGGCGGATGAGGTCCTTGAGGGTCTCGCCCTGGACGTACTCGAAGACGATGTAGGGCGTGCCCCTCCGGCCGCTCCCGTCCTCCTCCGGCGCGGGCTCCTCGCCGGCGTCGATGACGGCGACGATGTTGGGGTGGTTAAGTCGGGCGACGGCGCGGGCCTCGCGGCGGAAGCGCTCGAGCTGGTCGGGGTCCGAGGCGACGTCGTGGCGCAGGAGCTTGATCGCCACGGGGCGCTCGAGGACGGTGTCGAAGGCGCGGTAGACCGAGGACATCCCGCCGTGGCCGATCTTGGCCTCGAGACGGTAGCGCCCACCGAGAGTCCGACCGGGGAGGGTGTCGCTCATGGATCTCCTATTTTGCGCACGTCCGCGGGTGGTGTCGATGCTCAGGCGCGCAGCCTGCGCAGGACGGCGAGCGCGAGGGCGGAGCGGTAGAGGGCGTAGGGGAGGAGTGGCCGGGCACGCCGGGCGGGGCCGAGCAGGGGGATGGCGAGGAGGGTCGAGAGAAAGGCCGCGCCGCTCCCGGCGAGGAGCGCGCGGCGGACGCCGGGCGGCACCTCGCGGCGGCGCAGTCGCCACCCCTTGAGCGCGGCGGCGCCGAGGACGACGGGGAGGGCGACGATCCAGGAGAGCTCCTGGGAGTCCTCGCGGGCGAAGCCCCGGGCGCGGGCGGCTGTCAGGGTGGCGCCGTTGCGGGAGACCCCCGGGACGAGCGCCGCGGCCTGGGCGAGTCCGAGCGCGAGCGCGTCGAGGGGATCCGCGTCGGGAACGTGGCGAGCCGGAACGCGCCGGGCGTTTGCCACGGCGTCGGTGAGGGCCATCGCCACGGCCCCGCCGAGTAGTCCGCGGGCGATCGACCGCGGGGTGCCCAGGCGCCGCTCGATCGGGCGCTCGAGGAGGAGCCCGACGAGGGCGGGCGGGAGGAAGGAGAGGGCCAGGAGGGAGCTCCGATCGCGCCACGAGCTCCAGCCCGCGCCAGGCTGTGATCCACGCTCCGGGCCTCCCCCCGACCCTCCCTCCCCTCCACGCGCCGCAGGGCGGGGCGCGCGAACCAGGAGCGCGAGCGCGGTGCCCGCGTGGAGGGCGACCTCGAAGCTCTTGCGCAGCTCCGGGTCGAGCTCCGCGGCGGGCCAACGGGCGAGCCAGGGGATCAGGGCGGTGTGCGCGGAGGAGGAGACCGGCAGGAGCTCCGAGGGGCCCTGGAGGAGGCCGAGGGCGATCGCGTGGCGGAGGGGGAGCTCGGCGGCGTCCTGCCCGTGCGTCATGGCCCGCCCGTCAGCCGGCGACGGCGTCGCTCGCGGCCCGTCGGCGACGGATGATCGCGTAGGCGACACCCGCGAGGGCGAAGGCGAGGAGGGCGTAGTCGACGTACTCGAAGCCCTTGCGGACCGTCTTCCATTCGCTCCCGAGGGCCTGCCCTGCTAGCGCGAGGCCGAGGACCCAGGGGAGCGTCCCGATCAGGCTGAAGACCGTGAAGCGGCCGAGCGGCATCCGCGCGATGCCCGCGGGAAGGGAGACGAAGGCGCGGATCACGGGGACGACCCGCCCGAAGAGGACCGTCGCTCCTCCGTAGCGCTGAAACCAGCGGTCTGCACGCTCGATCTGCGCGGGCCCCATGTGCACGAGATGGCCATGGCGTTCGAGCAGCTCCAGGCGCCCCCCCCGCCCGACGCCGTAGGCGGCCCAGGAGCCGATCATCGAGCCGATCAGACCCGCGAGGACGACGCCGAGCATCGTCAGGGGATGCTGGGCGCCGCTGCCACCCGGGTCCGCGACGGCGAAGCCCGCGAAGAGCATCACGACCTCGGAGGGGATCGGCACGCATGCCGAGCTGAGCGCCATCAGCACGAAGATCGCCACGAGGCCCCCGTCGCGGACGAAGTGCCAGGTGAGGTTGACGACCGATTCCGTGATCGATGCCAGGAGGAGCAAGGGCGCCAACAATAGCGAGCCGGGGTGAAGTAGCGTCCGCGGCGATGCACGTCTGGATCGACCTCACGAACAGCCCGCACGTCCTCGTGATGCGACCTGTCGTCGAGCTGCTGGAACGGGACGGCCACGAGGTCTCCGTGACGGCGCGTGATTTTGCCCAGACCCTCGGGCTGCTCGATCGCTTCGAGATCCCCCACACCCCGATCGGTCGCCACGGCGGCGAGCGCCTGGCCGGGAAGGCTCTGGGGATGGCCTCGCGCTCGACCGCCCTCACCCGATGGGCGATGTCAAAGAAAAATCGGTCCCCGCGCGCGCGCGCGGCATCAAAAAAAATTAACGTCCACCCGGACGGAGCCCGAGTCTCCCGGCGCCCCTTCGATATCGCCCTCGGGCACGGCTCCAACGACGTCAGCATCGCGGCGGCCATCCTGCGAATCCCCTCCTCGACGATGTTCGACTACGAGTGGGCCGCCCTCCAGCACCACGTCAACTGCCGCCTCGCCCGGGCCGTCGTCGTCCCTGACGCGATCCCACCCGAGCGTCTCGATCGCTACGGCGCCCGCGGGAAGGTCCGCCCCTACGAGGGCCTGAAGGAGGAGTACTACCTAGCCGACTTCGAGCCCACCGGAGCCGTCCTCGACGAGCTCGCCCTCGACCCCGCGCGGCCCATCGTCCTCGTGCGGACCCCCCCCGAGGTCTCCCTCTACCACCGCTTCGAGAACGACCTCTTCACGGGCGTCCTCGAGCGCTTGCGCGAGGCCGCCGCGCGGGACGGGATCCAGCCCGTCCTCCTCCCCCGCACTCCCGACCAGCGCGCCCGCCTGCGCGCCGTCGCGGGCTTCATCGTGCCCGAGCACGCGATCGACGCCCAGTCTCTCATCGCCCACGCCGACCTCGTCATCTCCGCCGGGGGCACCATGAACCGCGAGGCCGTCGCTCTCGGGACGCCCGTCTACACGACCTTCGAGGGGCGGATCGGCGCTCTGGATGAGCGCCTTCTCGCCGAAGGTCGCCTGCGCCGTCTGGGCGATCCGCGCGGGCTCGACCTCTCCAAGCGTCCCGCCGAGCACGCCGCCGCGCGGGTCAGGCGTGACCCCCAAGTCATCCTCGACCTCCTCCTCTCCCCCCTCGCCCGCTGACGGGGGCCCACCACTTCGCTGACGGGGGCTTACAATTCTCTT
>DASZFE010000158.1:0-5969 GCA_035940155.1 Solirubrobacteraceae bacterium
GTGCGGGGACTTCATCAGGTAGGAGGAAGGCCCGTCGAGCTGGCCCCCGACCCCGTTGTTCAGGGCGAGCTTGCAGCAGCGCACCGCGTCGATCACGATCCCGGCCGAGTTCGGGGAGTCCCAGACCTCGAGCTTCAGCTCGACGTTCAGGGGGACGTCCCCGAAGGCCTGCCCCTCCACGCGGATGTGCGCCCACTTGCGGTCCGTGAGCCACGGCACGTAGTCGGAGGGGCCGATGTACACGTCCTCCGCCGGCAGCTGCTCGTCCATGATCGAGGTCACGGCGTTCGTCTTCGAGATCTTCTTGGACTCCAGGCGCTCGCGCTCGAGCATGTTGTAGAAGTCCATGTTCCCCCCGACGTTCAGCTGGGAGGTCCGCAGCATCTTCACCCCGCGGTCCGCGAACAGCCGCGCGAGCGTGCGGTGGACGATCGTCGCGCCGACCTGCGACTTGATGTCGTCGCCCACGATCGGCAGGCCCGCCTCCTTGAAGCGGCGGTTCCAGTAGTCCTCCCGCGCGATGAACACGGGGATGCAGTTCACGAAGCCGCACCCCGCCTCGAGGATCTGCTCGACGTACCACTTCGTCGCCTGCTCGGAGCCGACGGGGAGGTAGGAGACGACGACGTCCGTGTGCGTCTCGCGCAGGATCCTCACGATGTCCGCGGTCTCCCCCGGGGCCTTGACGATCTTCTCCTTCAGGTACTTCCCGAGGCCGTCGTGGGTCATCCCGCGATGGACCTCCACCCCCAGCTTGCTCGGGACCTTCGCGAACTTGATCGTGTTGTTCTGCCCCGCCCAGATCGCCCGGCCGAGATCCTTGCCGACCTTGTCGCGGTCGATGTCGAACGCCGCGGTGAACTCGATGTCGCGCACGTGGTAGCCGCCGAGGTCCACGTGCATCAGCCCAGGCACCCGCGCGTCCGGGTCGGCCTGTGCGTAGTGGTGGACGCCCTGCACGAACGCCGAGGCGCAGTTGCCCACGCCGATGATCGCCACGCGGACCTTCTCGTGCTGGTAGCTGGCCGAAACGGGGATACGAGCCGAAGGCGAGTGTCTACCGGCTTCGGTAAGTCCGTTCGGGGCCGCGCCGTTGCTCTGGGGAGTTGGAGTCATGTCCGGGAGACTACCCAGCCAGCTCGCCGCGCACGTGCCAGATGCGCTGCGCGACCGTCACGACGCTCAGCCCCGCGAGCACGTAGACCGCGGGCTCCAGCAGTTCGAAGTCCCCGAGCGACGCGCCCTTCGCGAAGATCAGGCCGATCGAGAGGATCACGACCCGGACCGCGCGCGTGGCGATCCCGATCTTGCACTCCACCCCGAGCGCCTCCGCGCGCGCGCGGGTGTAGGAGACCATCAGCGACGCGAGCACCGCGACCACGACCGCCGCGGCCGCGACCTCGTTGCCGTGGCGCGCGAAGTACGCGGCGACCGCCGTCAGGACGATCCCCTCCTCGATCCGGTCGAGCGTCGAGTCCAGGAAGGCCCCGAACGGCGTGCCCTTCCCGGACATCCGCGAGTAGCGCCCGTCGAGCGTGTCCATGATCGACCCCACCACGAACGCGACGCCGCCGAGGAAGAAGAGCTCTTCCCAGACGAGCACCGCCGCGAGCACGTTCAGCGCGAGGCCCGTCAGCGAGATCGCGTTCGGCGTGAGGCGCGACTCGATCAGACGGTTGCGCACGAGCTCCCTGCGCTCCGTCGAGCTCATCCGCGCCCCCGGCTCGCGCCGTCGCCGCGCGCCGGCTCGCTCACGCGACGCGGGCTTCGTCGGGGCGTCGTTGGATGCCATCCACGCCAAGCCTACCGCCCCTCCCGACGGCTCATCCTCGACAGCGCGCGCCTTGCGAGAAGATCCGCCCCGGCGAGAAGTCGATTCCGACGCGCACCAGCCCGCCGCCGGCTTTGCCTTCACGGACCTGTACCTCCGTCCAGCCGCCCTGGGCGCGGCTCACGCAGCCACGCCCGGTTTGGAGCGCCCAGTACGGGGTGAAGCGCACCGCGACCCTGTAGGGACCCGGCCGGGGCGCCCGGAGCGTGAACCAGTCCACGCCGACCGCCGTGAGCGTCGCGGGCGCCTGTGCGAGGGACGGAGCGCCGAGGACCGCGTAGAGACGCCAGTCCCGCGAGCGCCAGATGGCGCGCAGGAAGGGGAGTCCCCGTTCGATCAGCGCTCGCTCCTCCAGGCCCGCCGTGTCGGTCCGGGCGTCGGAGAGCGCCACGTAGGAGACACCGTTCTCGCGCAGCCACGCCCAGTACGCCGCCGCGGTCGGTTTGCCGGCGCCTCCGCCCTGCCCGCCCGCGTAGAAGAGCCCCGCGTAGCGCGTGTCCAGCTGGCGCTCCCAGCCTCGCGCGAGCATCACGCCCGCGGACCTGCCGGACCCTGCCGAGACGGGCCCCGGCACGTACGCGGCTTCCCAGTGCGCGGCCGTCGGCACGATCTCCACGCGCGTGGGACTCCCCGCCGCGAGCCCCCGCAGCTCGGTGAGGAGCGGCGCGTAGTAGGAGGCCTCCACCGAACGGTCTCCGGCAAGCGCCGTGAGGTCTTCGAGCGAGCCGGAGAGCTGCCAGTAGAGCAGCGCCGGCACGAGCGCCCCGAGCGCGAGCAGCGTGCGGCGGCGATCCGCGGCTCCCTTCTGACGCGCAAGCAGCGCCCCTGCGAGCAGGGGACCAGCGAGCAGCGCCCCGAGTCGCGCCGCGTTGCTCCCTACGGGCGTGCGCAGAAGGAACGCGCCCGTGAGCGCGACGGCATATAGCACCGCGCCCAAAAGGAGGGGACTCGCGCGGAGGGGACCCCGAGAGCTTTGACGCAAGGCCAGGGCGACGCCCGCCACGAGAAGGACTCCGGCGAGCGTGGGCCAGAAGTCCGCCGCGCCGAAGGGCTCGTAGCCCCCTTCGGGGAAGACGATCGCCAGCGCCACGATCGGCGCGAGGGCCGCCCCAGCGAGGCCGAGGGCGAGGCGGCGGCTGGGCCACGTTCTCCTCGCGTCGCCCTCCCCCGTGACTGCCAGGGCGAGCGCGGCGAGCGCGAGGAAGGCCCCCGCGACGGGGCTCGCGAGGCTCGTGAGGGCCGCGAGGAGGAGCGCGAGGAGGGCTGGTCCCCGCAGCGCGATCAGGAGCGCCCCGAGGCCGAGCGCGAAGCCGAGGTCGTACGCGACCCGCCCCGAGATCAGGCCGAAGCAGAAGCCGAACGCGAACCACACCGCCGCGACCCTGGCGGCCGTGGCGCTCCTCGCCCGCGCCTCGCCTCCCCTCCCCGCGCCGAAGGCGATCGCCGCGAGCGCTCCGAAGAGTCCCGCGGCGGCGAGGGCGCTCAGGGCGAGCAGGAGCCGCGTCCCCAGGAGCGCCCCGAGGGCGGGGGCGAGGAGGGAGTAGCCGGGGAGGTAGTGCCCGCCGTACCAGCCGTTGTCCCAGAGCGTCGGGCCGACGCGCGAGAAGAGGTCGCTGCGGTAGGTCGCCGCCGCGAGGTCCGCGCTGGGCGGGCGTACGAGGAGGTAGGCCGCGACGAGCGGGAGGGCGAGCGCCGTCGCGAGCGCCCACGGCGCCGACAGTGCCCCCGGTATCCGCGGCGCCGACAGCGTCCACGGCCTCCGCGGCGCCGAGGGCTCAGCGCGCGAGGAACTCGACGATCCGGTCGATCGTCCGGGGCTCATCAAGCCAGGGCCAGTGTCCGGCGTCGGGGAGCTCCAGGAGCTCGGCCTGGGGCAGCGCCCGCGCGTACTCCTGTGCGAAGCGCGTCGGGATGTACGGGTCGCGCGCTCCCCACACGACTAGCGCGGGCATCGAGAGCTTCGCGAGGTCCGCCCCGGCGCGCGCGAGGACGTCGCTCGGGGCCGAGCGGTATAAGCGCAGGATCGCACGCTGGGTGCCGTGGTCGAAGTGGTCGAGCACCGAGTCCAGCCACGCCTCCGGCATCGGCCCGGGGGTCGCGTTGGACTCGCGCGAGGCCCGCCGAAGCGTCCGGCGCGTGGTGGCTCCCATGGCGAGCTCGCCGAGGACGGGGGTGCGCCAGAGGCGCGCGGTGCGGTGCCAGCGGTAGCCGGGGAGGAGGGGGACGGCGTTGATGACGACGAGACACTCGACCCGCTCGGGCCGGCGCTGGGCGAAGGCGAGCCCGACGGAGCCCCAGTCGTGGACGACGAGGCTGACCCGCTCGACCTCCAGGAGGTCGAGGAAGCGCTCGACGAAGCTCGCGTAGCCCTCGATCGAGTAGTCGAAGTGGCTCGGCTTCCCGGAGCGCCCGAAGCCGGGGAGGTCCGGCGCGAGGCCCCCGGAGCGCTCCAGGAAGGGCATCCAGTCATCGGAGTTGGTGGGGACGCCGTGGATGTAGAGCGGAGTGGCGCCGGCCGCAGACCCCGGTGCCGTGGCGCTGCGCCAGAAGGTCGAGAGCTCTTCGATCGCACCGATCCGCGTCACCGCTCCGGTGTGCTCGCTGACGGTGGGCACGCGATGAGGATATATAGGGGTGGTGGCTACACGAGACCGGACGACCCCCGCGCGGGACTGGACGCGCCCGACGCCACGACGGGTGCGGGCGATTCGGGATCGTCTGCGCGCGGTCTACGGCATTCCGCGGATGGCCCCCCACGGGCATCCGATAGCGGAGCTCGTCCTGACGGTGCTCTCCCAGAGCACCAACGACCGCAACCGCGACGTGGCCTTCCTGCGCCTGCGCGAGCGCTTCCCCACCTGGGAGGAGGTCCGCGACGCGCCGCTCGCCCAGGTCGAGGAGGCGATCCGGCCCGGGGGGATCTCGAAGGTGAAGTCCGAGCGCATCCAGCGGATCCTGCGCGCGATCTCAGCCGACCCCCGGGATCCCCCGCACGAGCTCTCTCTGGACTGGCTCCCCCTTGCGCCGCTCCAGGAGGCGCGCGACTACCTAACGGCCCTCCCGGGCGTCGGGCGCAAGACCGCCGCGTGCGTGCTGCTCTTCTCCTACGGCCTGCGCGAAGTCCCCGTGGACACGCACGTCTCCCGCGTCGGCGTCCGCCTCGGGCTTCTGCCCGAGGGGGCGCCCTTCGAGCGGCTGCATGACGAGATGCTTGCGATCACTCCCCCCGGGGAGGAGCTCGAGCTGCACGTGAACCTCCTGCGCCACGGGCGTCGGACCTGCTCGGCCCGCTCACCGCGTTGTGGAGAGTGCGCGCTCGCGCGCATGTGCCCGAGTAGGGATCTCGTCGGGCTCTCAGGCCCTCGGGCGTCTGGAGGTCAAGGACCTCAGGCTCTTGGCACGACGGCGAATGCGATGACCGCGTAGTGCAGCGCCGCGGCGGCGATCACGAGCGCGTGGAAGACCTCGTGGTAGCCGAAGACCCCCGGGACCGGGTTCGGCCTGCCGGTCGCGTAGATGATCGCCCCCGCCGTGTAGAGGAGCCCGCCGAGCGCGAGGCCCGCGACGCCGAGCCAGCCGATCGCGGCGGGGAGCTCCCCGAAGACCGTCACCGAGGCCCAGCCGAGCGCGAGGTAGACGACCGCGAAGAGCCACTTCGGCGCGTCGATCCATGCGAGCTTGAACACCACCCCCGCGGCCGCGCCGCCCCAGACCACGAAGAGGATCACCCGCGAGAGGGTCCCCGAGAGCGCCAGGAGCGCCACGGGCGTGTAGGTCCCGGCGATCAGGACGAAGATCATCGAGTGATCCAGTCGGCGCATCCACCGCCGCGCGACCGGGCGCCAGGTGACGCGGTGGTAGAGGGCGCTCGTGCCGAGCAGGCCCGAGACCGCCACGGCGTAGATCGCGGCCGCCGCGCGCGCGCGGCCGCCGGCGGCGTCGAGGATCAGACCGATCCCGCAGGCGAGCGAGACGAAGAAGGCGTACTGGTGTGAGACTCCGCGCAGCCGGGGCTTGGCGGCGATGTTCATGCCGTAACGGTAGCGCCCGCGTTCGTGGCGGCGGCGGTCACGTTCACCGCGGTGTCCGCGTCTTCGGGAATGTCCAGGCCGGCAGGGGCATCGCGGACCGCGCTAGC
>DASZFE010000159.1:0-5237 GCA_035940155.1 Solirubrobacteraceae bacterium
GCCGATCGCTGCCCGCCGCCGTCACCCGCACACCGTCGCCTGGCAAGAAGGGCGCCCCGCTCCCACCCCCACACCCCATCACCGGCCCCCCACCGAACCGACCCCGAACCCGCGCCGACACGCTCAACCACCCCCACCACCCCTGAAGAACAAAACCAAACCAGACAGACCAAAGCCGACGGAGGCGCCATTTCGCGCGTTCTCGGGGCCGGACTCCGTAGTTTCCGCGACCCTCCCCGGGGGTTTCCGCGGGGCTCTCCAGTGGCAACCCCCGAGGATCTGGGGGAGCGCGACGCCTAGCCTCGATCGTGTGCCCGGTCGCAGCCTGCGCATAGGACGGATCGTCGGGATCCCCGTCGGGGTAAGCCCGTGGTGGCTCGTGATCGTCGCGCTCATCACGGTCTCCCTCGGCTCCTCCTACTTCCCCGAAGCGATCCACGGGATAAGCCCCGCGGCCTCCTACGCGCTGGGCTTGGCGAGCGCGCTGCTCCTCTTCGCGAGCATCCTCGGTCTCGACGGTCACCGGCCCACGCCCGAGCAGCGGCGACTCTCACCCCGTGCTCGGCTGAGCTCAGCCGTCGAGCGTCGAGAGCAGGCGCAGTTCCTCGAGGAGGAGGCGGGGGAGCAGGAAGCGTTCGCGCACGCGCTCGCGTCCGCTGCGGCCGAGCTCGGCGGCGCGCTCGGGGTCGCGGAGGAGCCCGAGGATCCCCTCGGCGCACTCCTCGACGCTCTCCACGAGCAGACCCCCGACGCCCTCGGGCATCTGCAGCGGGATGCCCCCGGCGCGCCCGGCGACGACGGGGGTGCCCTTCCAGAGGGACTCCGAGACGACGAGCCCGAAGCCCTCGCGGGTGGACTTCTGGACGACCACGTCGGAGAGGCGCTGGAATGCGTTCACCTCGACGCTGCCGACTCCGGTGAGGTTCGTGTACACGTGGATCAGGGGGTCCCCCTCGGAGGACTCGCTGACCTCGCGGTAGACATCCCAGCCCTCGGGGTCGTCGAGGGCCATCGAGCCGACGAGGGCGAGCTGGAGCTCGGGGACCTCCTCGCGGACGAGCCGGTAGGCGGCGATCACCCCGAGCGGGTCCTTCCAGAGGTCGAAGCGGGAGACCTGCGTGATCAGCCGCCCCGGGAGGTCGATCCCGATCCAGTCGAGGATCTGGCTCGCGGTCGCGGGGTCGAGCTCGATGTTCTTCGGGCTCAGCGGGTCGATCGCGGGCGCGATCGTCTCGACGCGCTCGATCGGGAGGTCGGGCGGTGCGAACTCGGGCATCGTGAAGACGGCCGCGTCGAAGTCGCTCAGGAGCGGGCGCAGGAAGCTCCACACCTCGTGGTTGGGCTCGCTCGTGTCGATGTGGCAGCGCCAGACCCACCGCGCGCCGCCTTTGCCGTAGATGCTCAGGAGCGCGGCGGGCTGGGGGTCGTGGATGACGATGAAGTCGTAGGCGCCGTCGAGCGTCGCGGCGTGCTCGCGCGAGCAGTCCAGGTAGGCGGCCTCCTCGGCGGGGGTGAGCGGGCGCGGAGAGCCCTGCAGACCGTTGTGGAGCGCCTTCGTGGCGTGGAAGAACTCCTGGCTGCCCGGCATGACCTTCCAGTCCACGTCGAGCCCGAGGTCGCGCAGGAGCGGCACGCTCGAGCGCAGGAGCTCGGAGACGCCGCCCCCGTAGGGGGTCGCGTTGACGTGCAGGATGTGCGCCCCCCGCAGCGCGAGGGCCTGCTCGCGGAGCGCTTCGAGAGTCTCTTGCGGGGCGATACCGCGATATGAGTCGAGCGACCACCGGCCGACCGTGACACGCTGGAGCATAGTAGGAGGATCGAACACGCCCGCGCACGTGCCATCCGGGTTTTTCACCCACGGGTTGGCGGGATCGCCGCAGCGGGGCTGCGAGCTTGTTCGGTGCCCGGAAGCGACGGCTGGGGTTAGCGTCAAGATCATGGCTCCACCAAACGCCGCGCCCCCGGCGCCCCCAGATCTCGCACCCGCGCGAGCCTCCGCGTCGACTCCCCCATCGACAGACACACCCGCGGCGGGCGCTCCGGCGCCGAAGGCCGCGATTCGGGTGGTCCTGGCGGACGACCACGCCTTCATGCGGCGCTCGCTGCGGCTCCTGCTCGACGGCGAGCGCGACCTGCGGGTCGTCGCCGAGACCGACGACCTCGCCTCGGCGGTGCGCCACGTGCACGGCCACCAGCCGCAGGTGCTCGTGCTCGACCTGAGCATGCCCGACGGCTCCTCGGTCGAGACGATCGGCCTCGTCCGCGCGCGCGTCCGGGACACGCAGGTGGTCGTGCTCACGATGGACGACAACCCCGTCTTCGCCCAGCGGGCGCTCGCGGCGGGGGCGCTCGGCTACGTCCTGAAGGACCAGGCCGACGTCGGGCTCCCGCTCGCCGTCCGCGCGGCGGTCCGGGGGGAGGAGTACGTCAGCCCCTCGGTCGCGGCGCGTCTGAGCGGGCTGCGGCGCTCGCTCGCCGAAGACAGGCTCAGCGCGCGCGAGGTCGAGGTCCTGGGACTGATCGCGCTCGGGCACACGAGCGCGGAAGTCGCCCGCAAGCTCCACCTGTCCCCGCGCACTATCGAGACGCACCGCGCTCGGATCCACGAGAAGCTCGAGCTGAGGACCCGCGCGGAACTCGTTCGCTACGCGCTACGACGCGGCCTGATCAACGTCTGAGCGCGCGGCCTCGATGTCCACCTCCGCCCCGTCCGAGCGCGAGGGGGAGCCCTCCGCAGCCGCGATCGGACGGGCCGGGACGCACGCCCGCACGACCGTCCCGCGCGTGCCCGATTCGATCCGGAGCTTCCCGCCCGCGAGGCCCACGCGCTCGCGCATCCCCTCGAGGCCGAACCCCGAGAGGACGTCCTCGGGGTCAAAGCCGAGACCGTCGTCGCGGACCTCGATCGTGATCTCCCCGCCGGTCCTCACGACGGCGACGCTCACGACCCCCGCGTTGGCGTGCTTCGCAGCATTCGTGAGAGCCTCCTGGACGAGCCGGTAGACGGTCGTCTCCAGCTCGGGCTCGAGGCGATCCGCGCCGAGGGATCGCAGGTCGAGGCGGTTCACGACGGTGAATTCCCCCCGGTCGCGGTAGCGGTCCACGAGCGCCTCCAGGGCGGCCGCGAGACCGAGCTCGTCGAGCGCCGCGGGGCGCAGGTCGGTGATGATCGCGCGGAGGTTCTCGATCTCGTGCTCGATGTGCTCGACCGCCTCCCTGATCCCCTGCCGCGTCTCGGCTAGCTCCTCACGCCGGAGCGCCGAGGCGAGGAGCAGGCGCAGGCCGCCCAGGCCCTGGAGGGTCTCGTCGTGGAGCTCCCGCGCCCAGCGGCGGCGCTCGGCGTCGGCGGCCGCGAGCGAGCTGCGCAGGCGATCGGCCCGGACGCTCTGGGCCATCGCGACCGTCGCCGTGCGCAGCCCGCGCAGCGCCTCCTCGCCCTCGCCGCGGCGGCGCTCACTGGTCTCGTAGCGGCGCGCGTTGTCGATCGCGATCGCGGCCCACTCGGCGAGGATGACCGCAGCCTCCTCGTCGCTCGCGGTGAACTCTCCCCCGGGCCTCTCGGTCAGGTAGAGGTTCCCCCAGGCCTGCCCACGGATCACGATCGGAACGCCCAGGAAGCTCTTCATCGGCGGGTGCCCCGCAGGAAAGCCCGAGCTGCGCGGGTGCGCGCCGACATCCCTCAGGCGCAGTGGCCGGGGCTCCTCGATCAGCACCCCCAGGACGCCGTGGCCCCGCGGCAAGTCACCGATCGCCGTGGCGGCCCCCTCGTCGAGCCCGGTCCAGAGGAACCGCGCAAGCTCCTCGCGCTCCTCGTCGAGCACCCCCAGGGCGGCGTAGCGCGCGCCGGTCAGCTCGCGCGCGGCTTCGAGCACGTTCTCGAGGACCGCGCCCGGGTCGAGCGTCATGATCGTGCGGCCGACTTCGAGCAGACGGCGGGCGCGGGACTCTTCGGAGGAGGCGCTCATCGCTTGGTCAAGAGACTACCCGGGCCTCGCACGAGCGATGCGACTACGTAGTTCTCCGTAGCAGAAGGGGGGCTTTGCTCGGCTTTGGATCGCGCCTGGCGGGGGTATCTTGATCGTATGAACAATCGAGACTCCCATCCGAAGGACTTCCGCGTCGTGATCGCGGGCGGCGGGGTTGCGGCCCTGGAGGCGATGCTCACGCTCAGGGAGCTCGCCGGGAGCCTCACGGACGTCGCGGTGCTCGCGCCCGAGGATGACTTCGTCTACCGCCCGATGACCGTCCGCGAGCCCTTCGCCTACGGACCCGCGCAGCGCTATCCGATGCGCCGACTCGTCGAGGACGCGGGCGCGGAGCTGATCGTGGACGAGCTCGAGTGGGTCGATCCGGCAGGACGGATCGCCCATACGAGGGCCGGGGCGGAGCTCGCCTACGACGCGCTCGTCCTCGCGCTCGGGGCGACCGCGCGCCCGCGCTTCGAGCACGCGCTCACGATCGACGACCGCCGGCTGGAGGAGACCTTCCGCGGCCTCGTCCAGGACGTCGAGGACGGTTACGTGAGCAGCCTCGCCTTCCTCGTCCCGGGCCGCATGGCCTGGCCGCTGCCGATCTACGAGCTCGCGTTGATGACGGCGGGGCGCGCGTACGACATGGACGTCGAGCTCGCCGTGAGCATCGTCACCCCCGAGGACGGCCCGCTGGCGATCTTCGGCGGGATCGTCAGCGACGCGGTCGCGAGGCTCCTGCGGGAGGCGCGGATCGAGGTCATCTCCTCCTCCTACGCCGAGGTCCCCGAGGCGGGCCACGTCGAGATCAGCCCGGGAGAGCGCCGGCTCACGGTCGACCGCGTCGTAGCGCTCCCCGAGCTCTTCGGTCCCGGGGTCCGCGGGGTCCCGCTCAGCGAGCACGGGTTCATCCACATCGACCCCCACGGACAGGTGCCCGGCGTCGGGCCCGTCTACGCCGCGGGCGACGCGAGCGACTTCGCGGTCAAGTTCGGCGGGATCGCCGCCCAGCAGGCCGACGCGGCCGCCGAATCGATCGCCGCGCTCGCGGGCGCCCCGGTGACGCCCGCGCCTTTCCATCCGGTGATCCACGGGATCCTCCTCACGGACAAGCGCCCGCGCTACTTGACCGCCCGGATCACCGGTGGGCAGGGCTTCGGCTCGGAGATCAGCGACACCCCGAGCTGGTCGCCGCCCTCGAAGATCCAAGCACGCCGGCTCGCGCCCCACCTCGAGCGCTACGACCGCGAGCCCGCAAGACACGCATGA
>DASZFE010000160.1:0-9468 GCA_035940155.1 Solirubrobacteraceae bacterium
GACCCCGTCCACCCCTTCTCCGACGCGGGGATGCTCGCCGAGGAGCTCCCGAACGGCCGTCTCGTCGAGGCCGACTCCCTGCTCGAGCTGCGCCTGCACCCCGAGCGGCTCACGGAGGAGATCGCGGCCTTCCTCGACGAGGTCTGGGGCGTCCCGCGCAAGCGCGGGACTGCGCGGCGCACGGCGGCCGCGGGGGCGTAGGCGTTTACTTCGCCGGCGGGAAGGGGAGGAGCTCCGTCACGGCGACCTCGCCGGCTCCCGGGGCGCTCCCGGAGGGCGACGGAGCCTTGACGAGCCAGAGGAGCAGGTAGCGGTAGGCCTTCGTGCTGTCGTGGAGCTTGAGCGTGGTCTTGTGCTTCAGGGTGTGCAGCGAGCTCAGCTTGACCCAGGCCGGGTCGGTGATCTTGGCCGGGAGGGCGGTGGTTGTGGCGCCGTAGACTTCGACCGCGGCCCCGGGGGTGGAGGTCCGCACTTCGAGGCTCCCGAGGCGCTGCTTGGACTTGAGGTCGATCGCGAGCCCGGCGGCCATGCGCGGGGCGGCGCCCGGCTCGGCCTTTGCGGTCCAGGAGGTCGTCGGGTCGCCGTCGATCGCGAGGCCCGGTTCGCCGAAGTCGCTCGCGGGGTAGCCCGCGGGGTTGTAGGTGCTCGCGGCGTTGGTGTCGAGCAGGAGAGGTTCGGGCTGCGCGCTCCCCGCTTCGCCCCCTTCGCCTTCGCCGCCCTTCGCCGGGGTGGTCTTCTTCGGAGTCGGTTCGGAGTGGGTCGTGGGGGTCCCCGTGGACGGGGTCGTGCCGGCTGGGGGGATGGGGATCTTCGGGATCGGGATCTTCGGGACAGTCGAGGGGATTCTCGGGAGCGGGGCTTTGGCGCCGAGGCCGGGGACTTTCGGGAGACCGCCCGGGGCGCCGGACGGGGGCACTTTGACGGCGGGCGGGAGGATCGTGGTGGGAGCGCCCGTCGCCGGGGCGCCGGGGAGGGTCCCTGCGCCGGGCCGGATCACTTTGGCGAGGATCACGTGACCCGAGGCGGGGGAGCCCTGCTTGCTGAACGCCGCGTAGGCCGCCGCGGCGGCGCCCACGACGAGCACGAGGGTGAGGGCGAGGATCAGCCCGAGCCCCCTCGCGCCCGGGGAGCCTTGCAGGCTCCCCGGCTCGCCGGCGCCGCACTGCAGACACCAGTGCTGTCCGGGGGCGAGCGGCGAGCCGCAGACCCCGCAGGCGTGCGGCGCGCCCGCGGGCTGCCCGGCCGCGTCGGGTGGGCGCGGGGACTCCGGAGCGCCGGGCTGCGCGGATGTGGGCTCCGAGGGCGTCTGCGCCGGGGCGTCCGCGTGGACGTCCGTGGGAGCGGGAGGGCTCTGGACGGGGTTCACGACCATAGATTCTTGCACCTCCGCCAGTGTCCTCCGCCGGTCGGGGCGGTTTCGCCGGGCGCCCTCCTGGGGGCGGACTCGGCGACGGATCGGCCCCGGCCCGCCCGGGACCTCAGCTCCGGGGCGAGGGCGGCCCTCCGGGGACGATCTCCCGGCCGGTTGGGCGGAGCTCCTCGTCGAGCTCGAGCTGCCAGAAGTAGCGTGTGAAGGTGACGCCGGCGCGAAACTGGCCGAGGTGGGGCTCGAGGGTCTCGCCGGCGGCGAGCCGCACGATCAGCTCGGGGTAGGTCCGTCCGGGGAGGGCGGCGTAGGCGGGGGCGGGGAAGGCGCCGCCGAAGCGGGTGTTGACGTCGGTGATCCCGAGGCCGATGTCGGGGTCGCGGAAGACCTGGATCGTCGCGGGGCCGCAGATCTCGAGGTCCTCGACGACGCGGCGGCCGAGCTCGACGAGCTCGGGGTCGGCGATGACGGTCCCCTTGATCGACTCGCCTCCCCGTGACTCGATCATCGTGCGCGGGATGGCGTTGAGGCAGCGCCCGGAGCGATCCCCGAGGCAATCGATCGATATCTCATCTCCTCGCATGGCGCGCTGGACCATCACGGGCTCGCGGACGTACTCCACGAAGAAGCGCGCCTGCGCGGCGTCGTGGGCGAGGTGGATCGAACGGGCGCCGGAGCCCCGCCGGGGCTTGATCATGACGGGGTAGGACTCGGGCTCGACCTCGGGGAGGACGGTGGGCGGGGAGGGGAGCCCGTGGCGCTCGAGGAGGAGGTGGGCCTCGTACTTGTCGTAGGTCGCCCGGGCGACCTCGGGGGAGGGGACGAGCGCGGGGAGCTCTCCTGCGGCCCGCGCGTGCGCGAGGATTTCAATGTCGAGATCCGTCAGCGGGAGGACCGCTCCGACCCCGTGCTCCTCGCAGAGGCGCCGGAGCGTGGGGACGTAGTCGGGGTCGTCGATCAAGGGGACTGCCGTGTGGATGTGCGCCGCATATTGCGCGGGGGCCAGGGGGTTGGGGTCCGCGGCGACGGTGGTGGTGAGCGCGGCGAAGCAGGAGACGATGTCGTAACGCTTCCCCACCCCCGTCAGGAGGATCGCCGGGGGGCTCAAACCTTGCCGTCCTTCAGGCCGCCCGTGCGGCCCTTGTAGAGGCCGCCGCCGCCGAGGACGATCGCGACGGTTCGGGCGAGGATCTCGAGGTCCATCCTCAGGGAGCGGTGCTCGATGTAGTGGAGGTCGAGCTCGATCCGCTCGCTCCAGGGGAGCGCGGTGCGGCCGTTGACCTGCGCCCAGCCGGTGATCCCGGGCCTCACGGCGAGGCGCCCGCGCTGGCGGGGGGTGTACTGCGCGACCTGCCCCGGGAGCGTCGGGCGGGGGCCGATCAGGGACATCTCCCCCCGCAGGACGTTCAGGAGGTTCGGGAGCTCGTCCAGGGAGGTCCGCCGCAGGAGGGCCCCCACGCGCGTGACCCGGGGATCGTTCTCGTTCACCGCGAGCCCCGCCCCGATGTGCTCGGCGCCTTGGACCATCGTGCGGAGCTTCAGCACGTCGAGCTCCCGTCCGTCTCTGCCCACGCGCCGCTGGCGGTAGATCGCGGGCCCGGGGCTCTCCAGGCGGATCGCCACCATCGCCACGACCAGGAGCGGCGCCGTGATCACGAGCGCCACCGCCGAGACGGCTATGTCGATCGCGCGCCGGACCACTCGCGGCATTCTCGCAGCGGCGAGGCCCGCCCGGGTTCGCGCGGGTCTGAGGCCCTCACCGCGTCCCCTCCGCCGCCTCCCATGCCGCAGAGGTCCCGTGGCGCAGCCAGTCCCAGAGGCCGAGCGCGAGCGCGGCGGTGGTGAGGACGTAGTAGCGGGCCACGAGCAGGGGGCGCGCGCGCAGCCGGCCCCCGAAGGCCGCGGCGGCTAGGAGCGCAAGCTGGGCGAGGAGGGTCGCGAGATAGAGCGGGCCCGCGCCGAGCACGAGCAGCGCAACGTTCGCCGCGAAGGCGAGGGCGTGCAGGAAGGGCGTGGCGTAGCGCAGGAGGCGGTGGGAGAGAATCATCAGTGCGTAACCGGGGCCGTAGCCGCGCGGGGAGAGGATGCCGCCGCGCAGGAGGATCGGCCAGGTGTGACTCATCATCCGCCGCTTGCGTGCGAGCTCGCCCTCGATCGAGGGGACCATCTTCTCGCTCGCCCGCGCCGCGGGCACGTACACGGCGCGCCAGCCCCGCTTGACCATGTTGAAGGGGAAGGAGAGGTCGTGGCCCATGATCGGGTCGACCACCAGGTAGGACTCCCGCCGCGTCGCGTAGATCGCGCCGTTGCCCGCCGTGATCGAGCGCAGCCGCGACTCGGCCAGACGGAGGGCCATCTCATAGCGCCAGTAGAGCCCCTCCTGGTTTGTCGCCCCGGCGCCCCCCGCTCCCGGGGAGGCCGAGCCAGCGTCCAGGAAGAAGCGGACCTGCCCACACGCGTACCCCACGCGCTCCTCCGCGAAGGCCTCCACGAGCGCCCGCAGGGCGCCGGGCTCCCAGAGGGCGTTAGCGTCGGAGAACGCCACGATCTCCCCGCGCGAACCCGCCACCGCGGCGTCCTGGGCGCGGATCTTCCCGCCCCGCGGGAGCTCGAGAACGAGATCCGCCCCCGCCTCCCGCGCACGCTGGGCGGTCGCGTCGGAGCAGCCGTCGCAGGCGACGATCACCTCCAGTAGCTCCCGGGGGTAGTCGAGCGCGAGGGCATTTGCGACCTTCGCCCCGATCACCCCCTCCTCGTCGTGCGCGGCCACGATCAGCGAGACCGTGGGAAGGGCTCCGCTCCGCTCCGCCGCGAGGGCCGCCTCGGCGTCCGATCCCCGCGGGCGCAGGATCCGCACGAGCAGCGCCAGGAGCGCCGCGTACCCGAGCTGGGTCCACACGATCAGGGCCAACGAGAGCCACAGCACGATCTCCAGGGCGGTCCGCATCATCTCGATCGGGCGATCCGCGGACTCGCAGCGCCGCAGGAGCGCCATTCAGAGCGCCGTCGATGGTGGGAGCCGGCTAAGTTGCTGCTTTTATTGCCGGCCATCTTGCGAATCCTGCTGCTGATATTGCCAGACGGCTGCCAATAAGCACAGCATTGAAGTCGGTCACCCCACGTGCAGGATGCTCGCCCTGATCCCTGGTGCGCCCGCGATGCGCCCGTCCAGTGTCAGGAGCCTCGCGCGCAGACGCTCGGCCAGGGCGACGTAGAGGCCGTCGTAGAAGCTGAGGTTCTCGCGCAGCGCCCACGCGCGGGGGAGCAGGCCACGGTGGGGAGCCCGGCGCAGGGGAAGATCCGCCAGATCGACCAGGGCGCTTCGTGCCGTGCTCGCGCCCAGCTCGCCCGTGAGCACGCTCCGCCGCAATACGTGACCGACCTCGGCGTCGATGAGATGGGGCGCCCAGAGCGCCTCATGCGGCGCCAGCAGGTGCGTTCGCACCTCCTCGGCGTGCTCGCCCGTCGTCAGATAGGCGACCAGGGCCGAGGCGTCGACGACGAGCATCAGTCGTCGCGGACCTCGCGCAGGGCCGAAACGATCGTCTGCGCCCGGACGCGCGAGGGCCCACGGGCGCGAACGCGCGCGTCGATCTCCTCCAGGCTCGGGGCGCTCGCCGACTGCACCAGGTCGCGCTTGATGTAGTCCGAGAGCGACATCCCCGCGGAGGCCGCACGCGCCTTCAACGTCCGGTGCACCTCCTCGGGCACGTTGCGAATCTGGATCATCGAGGACATGTGATGCACACTATCACATGTGTTGCACACCATCTTGGAGTGACGAGTGCCGCCGCGGTGGAGCGGGGAGGACGCAAAGCTCAGCGCCGCACCGAGAACGCCCGCTCGCGGCGGGGGCCGTAGCGGTAGATGGCGAAGTGGTCGTCGAAGCTGACCGCGCTCACGATGCCCAGGCGCTCCATCACCGCGAAGCTCGTGCGATCGACGATAGAGAAGTCCTGGTGGGGGAATGCCTCGCCGATTCGCCAGGCCGCGTCTAGGTCGCCGGGGAGGACCGTCTCGACCCTGATCGCGCTGCCGCGGACCCTTGACCAGAAGCGCTCGGCCACGTCGTGGCTCCCGCGAACGCATATCAGCGACCACGACTCGACGAGCACGTGGTCGGTCGTCACGAACTCCTCCCCCGCGACCAGCAGTTCGGTCGCTCGAACATGAGCCTGGTCGCCGGTGTCGGTGGTCGCGTAGAAGGCCGACGTATCGACGAACAGGCTCAACGGGGAGGCTGGCCCGTGCGGCGCAGGTAGTCCTGCCAGAAGGCTTCGCCGATGTACTCGTCCTTGTGGTTGGCGATGTCCGACCCACCAGAGTCGAACAGGCCAAAGATGGCCGAGATGTCCCCCTTGGGCTGCTCGCCGAGATCGCGGTCGACCACCTGGCGCACGTACTCCGCCAGAGACACGCCGCGCTCCGCGGCGCGACGCTTGGCGCGACGGTGCGCCTCGGAGTCGAGTGCGATCTGGGTGCGTACCATCATGGTGGCTACAGCATAGCGCCTCACCGTCAGCTCTCCAGCAGCCCCTCATACAACCGCAGGTGCGCCCGGGCGACCTGTTGCCATGAGTAGGGACCGGCCGCCGCGGCCCTCGCGCGTGCGGCCATCTCGGCCCGGGCTGTCGGATCGGCCAGCAGCTCGCGCAGCGCCTCGGCC
This sequence comes from Solirubrobacteraceae bacterium, assembly GCA_035940155.1. Lineage (GTDB taxonomy): Bacteria > Actinomycetota > Thermoleophilia > Solirubrobacterales > Solirubrobacteraceae > Palsa-744. The sequence continues at coordinate 6,033 of DASZFE010000160.1, forward strand.
AGCGCCTCGGAGTCGCCCGCGGGCACCGCCCTCGCGGCGCCCGTGCGGGCGATCTCGGGGAAGCCCCCCACGTCGCTCAGCAGCAACGGCTTCCCGAAGGCCAGGGCCGTGAAGAGGACGCCCGACTGGTCGGCCTGGAGGTAGGGGAGCACCAAGAGGTCCGCGCGGGCGAAGTACGCGGGGAGCTCCGCGTCGGGGATGAAGCGCGCGTCGAAGCGCACGTTCGCCGGGGCCGCGGCCCGGAGCGCGGAGATGTCCATGCGGGGCATCCCCGCGATCCACAGCTCCGGGCCAGGCGCCGCCCCTCCGAGCCCCCGCCACGCCTCCAGGAGGACATCGATCCCCTTGTAGGGGCGCATCAGCCCGAAGCACAGGACCACCAGGCCGGGGGCCTCGTGCGGGGGCGGCCCGACGGGGAGCTCCGCGAGGTGCGTCAGGGCGCCGTGGGGAATCGAGTGGACCTTCGTCGGATCGACCCCGAGCTCCTCCAGGAGACGCCCGCGCCCGCGCTCGGAGTGCACGACGATCGCGTCGAAGTGCCCGTAGAGCCGCCGCTGCGCCGCGAGCTGGCCGGGGCGGGGCTCGCGGGGGAGGATGTCGTGGGCGGTCAGCACCAGCGCTGGGCCGCCCGCGGCGGTGCGGCCGGGAGCCGCCCCATGACGCGGGTCTCCGCCCGGGGCGGGTGGACGCACCGTGCGGCGCGGGAGCAGGTGGACGTCGAGGGGCTGCGCGGTGAGCCACTGGAAGTGCGCCACATCCGCCGTCTGTGCCTCACGGCGGTAGCGGAGCATGTCCGGGACGTGCTCCGCGAGCTTCAGCGCCCGGCGGGCGCGGGAGGAGGGGCCTTCGGCGGCGGCCCTGTGGGCGAGGCGGTAGAAGTGCTCCCGGCGCTCGTAGTCCTCCGCGGCCGGAACCGAGCCGTAGGCGAAGCGGCTCGTGTAGAGCGTCACCCCCGCCCCGGCCGCCCCCAGCGCACGACAGAGGGCGTGGTCGTAGGGGGGCGTGTAGGCCGAGGGGTCCACGACGTGCACGCGCATCGACCGAGACAATAGGCCCGTGGGCCACCCCCCGGCACTCGACGCAGACCCCCCGGCCGACGGGTCCCCCGTGGGCACCGACGAGATCGAGCTCTCCTTCTGTGTAGTCAACACCTCCCAGCGCGACCTCCTCCTGCGGGGGCTCGACGCGATCGCGCGCGAGCGTATGGGGCTGCCCTTTGCCACCGAGGTCCTCGTCCTCGACAACGGCTCCCGCGACGGCTCCGCGGAGGCCGCCCGCGCGCACCCCACCGTCGACGAGGTCATCGCCCTCCCCGAACGGCGGGGCAAGGCCCTCAACGACTCCGAGCTCCTCCGCCGCGCCCGCGGGCCCTACGCCCTCCTCCTAAATGAGGACTCCGAGCTCCTCCCCGGGTCGACCCTGGCGCTCCACGCGGCCCTCCGGCACGACCCCCGGGCCGCCTGCGCCGGCGCCGCCCTCCTCCGTCCCGACGGCGCCCCCCAGGCCTCCGCCTGGCGCTTCCCGAGCCCCGCGACCGCGCTCGCAGGGGCCCTCATGATCCACCGCCTCCTCACCGTCCAGAGCCGCGGGACCCGCACCCGCCGAGTCGACTGGTGCCAGTCCGCCGCCCTGCTCGTCCGCACCCGCGCCGCCGCAGAGGTCGACCACCTCGACCCCGACTTCTTCGTCTACTCCGACGAGGTCGACCTCGCCCGGCGCCTGCGCGACGCCGGCTGGCACAGCCTCTGGGTGCCCGGGGCCCGGGCCATCCACCACGAGCAGCTCTCCACCGACGCCGTCCCCGAGCGGCGGATCGTCGAGCTCTCCCGCAACCGCGACCTCTACATGCGCAAGCACCACTCCCCCGGGGCCGCCCGGGCGGTCAGGTGGCTCACCGCCTGGGCCTACGCCCTCCGCGCCCTCGCCGCCCTCGTGCTCCCCGGCCACTCCCCCCGGCGCCACTGGCGCCACGTCACCGCCACCCTCCACCCCGAGCGGGGCGAAGGTCTCCGCGAGGCCGCCGCCGAGTACAACCGGCGCGCCTGAGCCTCGGGTGCGGAGCCGCGGTGCGGGCCGCGGGCGCGGGCGAGTCCGCGACGCGGGTTCACACGCGCAAGATCAACGCGCCGCAAGACGGCGGCGGGCCGCGAGGTACAGCTCACGCGCGCGCGCCCACTCGCTCGCCTCGAAGAAGCCCGTCGCGATCAGGAGCGCCGGGACGAAGCCGAGCCAGAGCACCCGCAGGACGAGCCCCGCGAGGCCCGCCGTGGGGAGGAGGAGCTCTCCGGAGACCGCCACGCCGGCGAGGATCGCCGTGAGGAGCGCCAGGCGGCGCCACTGGAACGGGACCTCGAGGAGGCCGCGCGTGAGGAGGTGCAGCACCGCGAGCATCGCCGCATAGGCCCCGCACAGCGCGATCCCCGCCCCCGCGATCCCGAGCCCGAATCCCGACCCCGGGACCAGGAGGAAGAGGAGCCCCGCGTTCACCCCCAGGCCCACCAGCGCCGCCGGAAGGTTCCGCGAGGTCGCGCGCACCCGGCCCGTGAGGACCATCAGGACCAGGTACAGCCCGTAGAGCGTCCAGCCGAGCGCCAGCCACGGCAGCGCCCGGTGCGCCCCGAAGAAGTCGGGCGCCGCCAGCAGCCGCACGATCCACCGCCCCAGGAGCGCCACCGCGCACACCACCGCCCCCGTCGCCAGCGCAAACCACGTCGTCACCACCGCGTACAGGCCCACCGCCTCCCGCTCGCTCTCGATCGAGTACGCCAGCGGCGGCCACGCGTACTGGAAGCCCCGCACCAGCACGAAGACAACCCCCGCGAGCTGCACCGCGATCGAGTACTCCCCCGCCGCCACCGTGCTGTAGCCACGGAAGAGGTAGACCCGATCGACCACCTGCAGCGCGTACAGGCTCGCGTCGGCCGCGATCGTCGGCAGCCCGAAGCGCAGCATCGCCCGCAGGTCCCCCATCCGCACCCGCAGGGAGAAGCGCCGCCGCAGCGCCACCCACAGGCCCAAGACCACGATCGCCGAGGCCCCGAAGTTCCCCAGCAGCAACCCCCGCGCCCCCTGGTCCGCGAAGACCACCAGCGTCACCGTGAAGAGGACCGTCATCGCCACGTTGCTCCCCGAGGCGCACAGGTACGCCCGCGCCCGCTCGTCCACCCGCAGCTGCGCATAGGCGATCTCGATGTTCGTGAACGCCCAGAGGCCGAGGACCGCGCAATCGAGCAGGACCGGGTCTTTGAAGCCCAGCAGCAGGTGCGAGAGCGGTTCGGCGAACGCCACCGCGAGGAGCGCCGCCACGCTCGTCGTCCACGCCACCGTCGCGATCGTCGTCCGCGCGATCCGCTCCCGGCGCGCCTGGTCGGAGTCGTCGAAGTAGAACCGCACGAACGCCTCCCCCACGCCCACCCGCAGAAAGATGCTCGAGAGG
>DASZFE010000161.1:0-2872 GCA_035940155.1 Solirubrobacteraceae bacterium
GCCGCATTTCGGGCACGTGGTCCGATAGAAGTCCGGCGACTCGGACAGCGGCTTGTACTCCCGGGGCAGGGTCACGGGCAGCTGATCGCGAGGCACCTCGACCATGCCGTCGGTCGGGCAGTAGACGATCGGGATCGGGCAGCCCCAGTAGCGCTGGCGTGAGACCAGCCAGTCGCGCAGGCGGTAGTTCACCGAGGCGTGCCCCCTCCCCTCGCGGTCCAGCGACCGCACGATCTCCCCGAGCGCCTCGCGGTTCTGCATCCCGTCGAGCTCCGGGTTCGTGTTCACGAGCGGGCCGTCGCCGGTGTATGGAAGACCCTGCACGCCTGCCTGTCCCCCTTCATGGGGGGTGCCCGTCAGGGTGTCCCCGCCCTCCGCCGGCCTCCCCTCGATCACCCGGCGGATCGGCAGCCCGTGTGCGCGCGCGAAGGCGTAGTCGCGCTCGTCGTGCCCCGGGACCGCCATGATCGCCCCCGTCCCGTACTCCATCAGCACGTAGTCCGCCACGTACATCGGGATCTCCTCCCCGTTCACCGGGTTCCTCACCGTCCGCCCCAGCGCCACCCCCGTCTTCTCCTTCTCAAGCGCCCCCCGCCCCTCCGTGGATTCCGCCAGGGCGTGGTTGACGTAGTCGCGCACCGCCCCCTCCTGCTCGGTGCCCTCCACCAGCCGCAGCACATCCGGGTGCTCGGGCGCCATCACGAAGAACGTCGCCCCGAACAGCGTGTCCGGGCGGGTCGTGAAGACCGGGTAGTCCACCCCAAGGGCCTCGCAGCGGAAGGTCACCTCCGCCCCCTCCGAGCGTCCGATCCAGTTGCGCTGCATCGTCTTCACGTGCTCCGGCCACTCGATCCCCTCGAGGTCGCTCAGCAGCCGCTCCGCGTAGTCGGTGATCCGGAAGAACCACTGCTCGAGCTGGCGCGCCTGCACCTCCGCCCCGCAGCGCTCGCAGTGGCCGTCCACGACCTGCTCGTTGGCGAGGACCGTCTGATCGTTCGGGCACCACTTCACCGCGGCCTCCTTCCGGTAGGCCAGGCCCGCGTGCAGGAGCGTCAGGAAGATCCACTGCGTCCAGCGGTAGTAGCGCGGTTCGTGCGTCGAGAACTCCCGCGACCAGTCGATCGAGATCCCCCAGCGGTGGAACTGCTCCCGGAAGGACGCCACCGAGGCCGCGATCGAGTCCCGCGGGTGAACCCCCGTCTTGATCGCGTGGTTCTCCGCCGGCAGCCCGAACGAGTCATACGCCATCGGGTGCAGCACCCGCCGGCCCATGCGCCGGTAGAAGTGCGCGATCGCGTCCCCCACCGCGTAGCACTTCAGGTGCCCGATGTGAGGCTCCCCGCTCGGGTACGGGAGCATCTCCAGGACGTACGCGCTCGGCGCCCGCGTAGCCTGAGCGCGCCCCGGCTCGACCGGTTCGTTCGTGACCTCCCACGTCCGCTCCGAGGCCCAGACCTCCTGCCAGCGCGGCTCTATCTCCCCCGGTTCGTATCGGTGCTCCGCCATCGGTCCCGCGGAGGTTAGCGGCGAGAGCGTACGGCCCGGGCGCGGCCCCGGCGAGGACCTGTTCGAGCGGCGCGCCTCAGCGGTTGCCGCCGAAGATCCGCAGGAGCGTGAGGAAGATGTTGACGATGTTCACGAACACGCCCGTCGCGATCCACACGACATCGCGCTCGGTCGCAGTACGGCGAATTATCTGAAAGTAGATCGCGAGATAGGCCGCGACGATCACGTAGATCGCGAGGTCCAGCACGAGGTTGTTCCCGGCCCGCATGAGGACCATCACGAGGCTGATCGCGAACACCCCGAGGAGCGCCCAGAAGAGCGGGCGCGCCCAGCGGATCAGATCGCGTGAGGTCGCAAAGCCGAAGGAGCCCATGATTGCCACCGTCAGCGCCGTCCCCCCCGCGGCCTCGTAGAGCGCCGTCGTGTCGTAGGTCGCGTAGTGGGCGATCACCGGGCCCATCCCGAGCCCCATCAGCAGCGCGAGGGTGAACATCCAGACCATCCCCACCGGCCCCACCCGGAGGGGTTCGACGAACATCTGCGCGATCAGCATCCCGAGCGTCACGAACCAGCAGATCTGCGCCGTCCCGTAGGCGAGGTCGCGGCCGATGTACGTCCCCGCCGCCGCGAAGCCCAGAGCCACCGAGACCAGGAACATCACCTGGCCGAGCAGGAACGCCGAGCTCGCTTCGCGCGCGTGCGCATTCGCTTCGAAGGGGCTCAGCCCGACCTGGCCGGACGCGGCGTACTCGGATGGGTTCTCGGACGACATTCTCTATCCCCTCGTTCGGAAGTCGTTGGTCGAATGCACGTTAGCGCCTCGGATCCCCGCTCGCAAAGCGCGCGCGCTCGCGCAGCATCCGCACGATCGCCTCGGGGGCCCTCGCGGGCGAACCGCTGTCGAAGGGCGGCTGGGGGTCGTACTCGATCCCGAGCTGGATCGCCCGCGCTAGGTCCTCCCCGCCGATCCGCGCGACGAGCTCGAGCGCCATGTCGATCCCCGCCGAGACCCCCGCCGCGGTGACGATCTTCCCGTCGAAGACCACCCGCTCGGACACCGCCTCCACGCCCAGCGAGCCGAGCTCCTCCATGGCCAGCCAGTGGCTCGTCGCTCGCCGGCCCTCAAGGAGGCCCGCCGCCGCCAAGATCAGCGAGCCCGTGCAGACCGAGGTCGTCCAGGTCGTCTGCTCGTGCGCCGCGCGCAGCCACTCGTGCACCGGCCCCTCCTCCATCAGCGCCCGCTGCCCCACGCCACCCGGTACCAGCAGGATCTCCGGATCCGGGAGCTCTGCGAGCGAGGCCTCCGCGAGGAGTCCCAGGCAGCCGTTGTCCGTGCGCTTCGTCCCCGTCTCCTCCGCCACGAAGG
>DASZFE010000162.1:0-5525 GCA_035940155.1 Solirubrobacteraceae bacterium
ACCTCGCCGATCAAGATCTCCTGCGTGATCGCGCGCGGACGGGTCGAGCGCGCGGTGCAGGTGCTCCACGAGGCCTTCGAGCTCTCCGGGCCGGAGACGATCAGCGAGGAAGACCCGTTTGGGTGAGGTCGGGTCCGGGTATGGTCAAGCTTTGGACAGGGTTGACAAAGCTAGAATAGGTTTCCGCATCTCTGAGTCGAGTTATTCCAGTCGGAAAAATTGGCCCCGAGGCGGGGTTGAACTTTATTCAGTCTGGATGGTTATTCGACTGTGACGAAATCTCCTTTCGGGCCTTGCATTTGCCCGGAAAGACCGGCAAACTGACGCTACGAGGCAGGCGCTCCAGAGGTAACAGAAAAACAGCATCAGACCGGGTCGAGGCACGTAGGCTGAGGGTCGCCGGGACGCAGAGCGCGTCTGAAGGTGGTGCGGGGCAAGGAGGCGAGTGCAGAGTGAGCAGCAACATCGGTAGTGAGGTGCAGGACCGGGAGCGAGTGCGCATCGCGGACGACGCGATGGTCCTGCTCGACGAGCATGGCTCAGCGGTCGGCGCGCAGGGTTTCATCGGTCTCGGCGTTCGGCGACGTCCGGGGGGGCCACCGATCACCGAGGCGAGCGCCTCGAGGGCGATCATGCGCCGCGACGCGCTCTTTCGCCGTGCGCTCCTCACGGCGGACGTCCTGGCGGTACAGGGCGCGTTCGCGTTGACGGTGCAGCTCTCGGCGCACATGCTCGAGATCACCTGGGGAGGTCTGGTCGCGGTGGGCGTGCTCGTGGTCTGCGCGAAGATCTTCGGCCTCTACGACCGCGACGAAGCGCTCCTGTGCAAGACGACTCTCGAGGAGGCCCCGAAGCTCTTCCAGGTCGCCACGCTCTGCGCGCTGACGACCTCGCTGGCCGGGGGAATGATCCTCTCGGGCGCGCTCGCCCGACACGAAACGCTGATCCTCTGGCTCTCCCTCGCGGCGCTCCTGCCGCTCGCGCGCACGGGCGCGAGGACAGTCGCGCTGCGGCTCTCCCCGGTCGAGCGGTGTCTCTTCATCGGTGACGACGCGGCCGCGCGGGCGATCCGCTCCAAGCTCGCGCACCACGGGGGCGTGAAGGCCGACATGGTCGAGCAGATCGACCTCGAGCGGGTCGTCTCCTGGCCGGCCGACGCGACCTCCGCGGCGCGACTGGCGGAGGTCGGCGAGCTCGCGCGCAGGCTCGAGGTGCACCGCGCAATCATCGCCCCGCGCAGCGCAGACGCGGGCGAGACGCTCGATCTCGTGCGCACACTGAAGGGGATCGGCGTCAGGGTCAGCGTGCTCCCGCGTCTCCTCGAGGTCGTGGGCTCCTCGGTCGAGTTCGACGACCTGCACGGGATGACGATGATGGGGGTCCGCCGCTTCGAGCTCACCCGCTCCTCCGCGGCGCTCAAGCGCGCCTTCGACCTCTTCGGCGCGACCGTCGGATTACTCGCGATCGCGCCCCTGATGATCGCGATGGCGATCGCGATCAAGCTCGACAGCCGCGGCCCGGTCTTCTTCCGTCAGCTGCGCGTCGGCCGCCACGGGAAGCCCTTCAGGGTCTTCAAGTTCCGCACGATGGTCGCGGACGCGGACAGCATGAAGGACTCCCTGCGCGACCGCAACGAAGCCGCGGACGGTCTCTTCAAGATCGCCGACGACCCGCGCGTGACGCGCGTGGGTCGCTTCCTGCGCAAGAGCTCCCTGGACGAGCTCCCGCAGCTCTTTAACATCGTCCGCGGCGAGATGAGCCTCGTGGGCCCGCGTCCGCTCGTCATAGAGGAGGACGAGCGGATCGAAGGCTGGCACCGCCGGCGCTCGGAACTCATGCCCGGAATGACCGGTCCGTGGCAGATCCTCGGGCCGACCCGTGTGCCGCTGCGGGAGATGGTCGCGATCGACTACCTCTACGTCGCGAACTGGTCACTCTGGAACGACGTCAAGATCCTGCTGAGGACCGTTCCGCACGTACTCGCGCGCCGCGGGCTCTGATCCGCACGCGCGCGTCGGGGGCGGTGACCCAGACACGGATTCCCGGCCCCCCGCAGACCCGTGGGCGAGCCTTGATCGAGGGCGACTGCCGCGCCCCGCGGGCGACCGTGATCGGGGGATCGTCCTCCATCGCGGCATCCCCGCTCGCGGCCATCCGGCAAATCGCCAGCGCGAGGCCCGCGACGACGAGCCAGAGGGCCGAGACGGTGATGATCAGGGTCAGGAGCATGTCGATAGGAGAAAGTTAGCCTTGAGCGCTTCCAGATCCTTCATCGGATGAGATCTTGCAAGACTTGACCATCCGGCGGACGGATAGTTACGGTGTGGAAGAATCACGGCGCAAATTAGGGAAAGATCGTGCCGAACTCCTGCGTGTATAAGGCGCCCTGCTGTCCGTGCGCGAGCGAGGCGGGCACGGCCGGGACGACCGAGATGGCCGTTTCGAGGTACTCCCCGTCGAGGATGTTCGCGAGATGCTCCGGGGAGGCGATCCAGGCCGCGACGATCGCGCGGGGGGTCGAGAGCTCGAAGGTGCCCCAGGCGATGTTCTCGCCGATCGCGTAGCCGTCCTGCGGGCTCGGGAAGTAGCCCGTCGCGCGGATCCGTTCCAGGGGGGTCACGCCGGCGGGGGAGATGTGCGCGAAGTAGTCCTCGCCGATCATCTCCGCGCCGTGGTCCTGCGCGGCCCGGGCGAGGTGCGCGTCGAGGAGCAGGGGCGCCTCGCCGTGGCGCGCGCGCTCCTGGTCGATCAGGCAGAGGGTCGCCTGGGCGACGACTTCCCTGTTGCCTTCCGTCGGCGTGAGCTCGGTGTTCGGGCAGGGCGTCTGCAGGACTGCCGCGAGCAGCGTCGGGTCCACCGCGGTGCTCGACGTGGACGCCGGAGCGCTCCCCACGGAGATCCCCCGCGAGCCCTGGCGTGCGGGCGAGGAGCCCGTCCGGTGTGAGCGTCGATGGTGAAGGCGTCGATGCCGGTGGCGGCGGTGGCGGCTCCTGTGCATCGTCGCGCGATTCCCGCTCACGTGTCGCGCGACCACGGACGTCATCGCGCTCGCGGCCGCGGCGCCGAGGGGGACGCACGCAATCACGATCGCCGCCGTGATCGCCGTGAGGAGAGCCCGTTTCACGGCCCGTGTATCGGCGGAAGTCACCGGGAGCTGAGAATCGGCCTCCGCGGCTGGACACCATATGCTTGCATCGAAAGATGCAGTCACTTCCAGCATGAGGCATCCGGCGGTCCTACTTGCGTTGATCCTCGCGGTCGGGATCGCCGGGACGGTGCTCGCGCTGAAAGCCCGTGAAGGGGACCCGCAGTTCGCGGGCGCCCAGCAGAGCCTCACGCCGGTGGAGCCCCTCCAGCTGGAGCGGCTGATCCTCACCACGAGCGACCCCCGCCCCGGGCATCGGGGCCGCGCGCGGCGCGCGCGTTGCGGCTCCCGGGTCCACGGCGCCCTCGGAAACCCGTGGGTCTGCGTCGTGCGCTACCCGGTCGCCCCCCCCGTGCGCTACGAGGTGACCGTCTACTCCGACCGCTCGATCAGCGGTCGGGGCCAGCCCGAGGGGCGGCCCCTGCGTGGAGCGCTCGTCGTGCGGGGCTGCTGCGTGGCGAGCGCGCCCTAGCGGCGGGCATCAAGTCAAACGGGCGTCGAGCCGATGATGGTCTGGACTCAGGTATGCGAGAGCGCATGCCGAGGGTTCCCTCATGGACACCGCCTCGAGCGCAGCCGCGGACCACGGCGCCAAGCATGCGCACCACTCGGGGCACGCGCACCACGGGCACCACAAGAAGCGCCACCACCTCCACAAGCGCCACCACAAGAAGCACCGCAGGCGCCACCATCATCGCCATCACGGGACGGCCGTCCCGCCGTTGCCGGTTGCACCCGCGAACCCGCCGGCGCCCTCGGGTGCGCCGGTCCCGACCGCCCCGCCGACGTTGACGCTCCAGGGCGCCCGGCGGCTGCTCTGGCGGGCGGGCTTCGGCCCGGCCCCCGGCCAGGCCGAGGCGCTCGCGGGCCAGCCGATCCAGCAGGTCGTCTACTCGCTCACGCGCCCCTCGGGAGCGGCGGTCCTGAGCGGCCCGGAACCCGTCAACGACGAAGGGCACCCGCTGGACCCGGTGAACGCCTACGACGAGGACCACTGCTGGTGGCTGGATCGGATGATCCGCTCAAACCAGCCCCTCGTCGAGCGGATGACGCTTCTCTGGCACGACTGGTTCGCAAACTCGAACGAGCAGGTGAACAGCCAGAAGATGATGCTCGAACAGAACGAACTCTTCCGCTCGATGTGCCTGGGGAGCTTCCACGACCTCTTCCGCGCGGTCACGGTCAACCCGGCGATGCTGGTGTTCCTGAACGGGATCTACAACTCCAAGGAAAACCCGAACGAGAACTACGGGCGGGAGATGATGGAGCTCTTCTCCCTCGGGGCGGACCGGGGCGCGTACACGGAGACGGACATCCGCGAGATGGCTCGCGCGCTGACGGGCTGGACGGCGGAATGGTCCGCGGAACTCGGCCAGCACAACTTCCACTTCGAACCAGAACTCCACGACGAAGAAGAAAAGACGGTCTTCGGTCACAAAGGGAACTGGAACTGGGAAGACGCGGTGAACCTCTGCGTCGGGCACCCCCTGCACCCCTCGTTCTTCGTGACGAAGCTCTGGGGCTACTTCATCCCGAGCGCCCCCGACGAAGCGACGCTCGCCTCTCTCCAGGGTCTCTACCTGAGCAGCGGCTTCAGCATCCGGGCCGTCGTGGAGGCGATCCTCCAGCACCCCGACTTCTACGCGGGCCCCGAGCTCGTGACGCCCCCGGTCGTCTACGACGCGGGGCTGATGCGCGCGGTGGGCCGCTACGTGGACACGACCGCCTGGACCTGGCTCTGCGACAACGCGGGCCAGCGACTCTTCTACCCCCCGAACGTCTCCGGCTGGGACTACAGCCGCTGGCTGGACACCTCCACGACGGCCGCGCGGTGGGAAATAGCGAACTACGTGACCGCGAAGTCCTACGTGAACCCCTGGCCTGAAGGGGGCTCGACCTACGAAGCGACCGAGGACGGGCCCACGGCGCTGCAGCGCGCGATGTCCTACTGGGCCAACCCGACCCTCTCTGAAGAATCCCTCGGTCTGATCACGGGCTTCGCGAACGCCGTCCTGGACGGTCACACGGCGAAATGGGAACAGAGCCCCTACCGGGCGATTCGCCAGAACGCCCTGCGGATGCTGATCGCGACCTCCCCCGACATGCAGGTGAGCTGATCGCGGTGAGCTCGAAGACGCCCCCAGGGACGCCCCTTGCAATGCCCGCGAGAACCCCCGCGAGCTGCTCCTGCGCGGACTTCACCCGCGCGCAGATCCTGCGCCGCGGGGCCGCCCAGGCCGGCCGGGGGCTGCCGAGAATCGAGCCCGGGATGCCCCTGCCCGCGGGCACGGGCCTGGATCGGCGGAGCTTCCTGTTGCGCTCGGCCGGGGCGATGCTCTCGGTCTACGGCGCCTCGATGCTCGGCCCACGGCACCTGGAA